>JAPOQB010000332.1 GCA_026710965.1 Deltaproteobacteria bacterium
AGTTTGGGTCCGCCGCGGAACACGGGAACCCGAATATTGGAATCCTTCTACGCCTTCCGCCGCGAGGGTGTCAAGCCGGTTCAGACGGCGCGTTGGCGGAATCTTCGCCCCGTCATCCCGGGCTTGACCTGGGATCCGGGAGCAACGGGGAAGGGGCCGTGCGCAACCCTCGCTACTCCGCCCACCCGACGATGGGGGTGAACAGGCTCTCCAGCGGCGGCCTGGGTTCCGCCACGAACCCCTGCTCCACCAGATACTGCATGAACGTGTCCAGGGCGGCGCGGTTGGCCTCCACGCCGTAGGGGTAGGGGTCGCCGCCGAACAGCTCGCGGATTTCGTCCAGCTCCGCGTTGAGCCACGGAACCATGTACGCCATGGCACCGGTGAAGCTCATGTGGTCCAGCGCCCATGCCTTGGCCGCCTGGAAGGCCTTGAACATGCTCTCGGCGATCCACGGGTGCTCGACGTGGAGCTCCTCCCGCATCACGATCGTGTGCATGATGGGGAAGATGCCGGTCTCCCTGAAGTATTCCCGTTCGGTCCGTCGATAGTCGGGGAACAGCCTGCCGACGGCCGGATGCCGGCCCAACGCGTCAGGTTGCCGTGCGCCGAGATAGGCCACGATGTCGCCTGCCACCAGCAGGTCGTTGATGGATTTCCCGGGCGGCGCCGGTTCGATGTCCACGTGGCCGGCCGGCCGCAGGTCCATTTCGTCGTCCGGCGGCCGCGGCGTGTTGACGCCGCCCTCGACCCAGCGGATGCTGGAGAGGTCCACGCCGTGCCGGTGTTGCAGGATGCCGCGGATCAAAACGGCCGCGGTCTGGCCGTACTCCTGGACCCCGACACGCTTGCCGTTGAGGTCCCCGGGCTCGGCGATGCCCCGGTCGCGGTTCACGTATATGTAGGCATGGCGGAACAGCCGCGACGGGAACGCCGGCAACGCGATGAACGGAAACGATCCCCGGGACCGCCGGGTCAGGTAGGTTGACAGTGACATTTCGCACAGGTCGAAGGCCCGGGTCTTCATCATGCGGGTGAAGATCTCCGGCGGCGACTGGATCTGCAGACAGGTGACGTCGATGCCTTCGGGCCGGACCACGCCCTTGGCGATGGCTTCGACCCGGTCATACGGGCCGGTGGCCAGGGTCAGTGAGAGATTTCCCAAGGTTGTTTCCTCCGTGTTAGGGTTCAATACGGACCCATACGGGACGGGAAGCGGCGGCGCTCGAAGCCCGCCGCCGCATAGGACGGGGATCGATGGACGTTTACGGATCGTCGCGCGGGGCGCCCGATCATTCGGATATCGTGAGCCGGCTGGGCCGCGAGCAGCGGCGCGGCCTGCTGCAGCGCTCCAATCTCAAGGGCCTTCTCCACCTTGCCGGCCATCTGGCGGCGCTCGGGGTCACCGGGAGCCTCATTCTGCTGGAGGTGCCCGGCTGGCCGGTCCTGCTGCCGCTCCACGGCATCCTGCTGGTGTTCCTGTTCTGCCTGCAGCACGAGGCGGTGCACAAGACGCCGTTCCGTGGCGCCGGGCTCAATGCGGCGGCGGCCTGGGGAGCCGGGCTTGTGAACCTGTTGCCGCCGGTCTGGTTTCAGCATTTCCACATGGATCATCACCGCTACACCCACGATCCTGAGCGCGACCCGGAACTGGCTCGGCCGTTACCGCGCTCGAAGGCCGGCCTCGCCTGGCATATCAGCGGCGGCCCCTACTGGATCGGCCAGATGCGCACCCTGCTGGTCAACGCCGCCGGTCTGAACCGCGACGCTTTCGTCCCGCCGCCGGCGCGGAACGCGGTGGCGTGGGAAGCCCGGTGGTTCCTCGCCGTCTACTTCGCCGCGGTGGCGGTTTCGATCCTCTTGGGCACCGCGGCGCTGTTGTGGCTGTGGCTCCTGCCGGCGCTTCTGGGCCAGCCCTTTTTGCGCATCTATCTGCTCGCCGAGCACACGGGCTGCCCGCATGTACCCAGCATGCTGGAGAACACGCGCACGACTCTCGCCGGTCCGCTGGTGCGTTTCGTCGCCTGGAACATGCCCTACCATGTCGAGCACCACGCCTACCCGGCGGTGCCGTTCCACAAGCTGCCGGCGTTCCACGCCGTCCTTCGGGACCATCTGGCTGTCACCGCAAACGGCTATCCGGCCGCGACGCGGGCGACCACCGCCGCCATCCTGCGCGGTGAAGGGTGACGGCGCTTCTCTTTGCACAACTGCGTTTTTGCATCGGCCCCTTGCGGCGGCTATGATGCGGATTCGCGGACGACGGTGTCCATTGATTCGGGGGAGCTTTTCAAAGTCGGGTTGAAACTGCAAGGTTCAACACCGGGGTCGCGAGGTCCATCATGCGGATGCAGTTCAGTCTCCACAGTCCCAACGGCGGCGTGAAAGAGGTGGCGCGGATA
This sequence comes from Deltaproteobacteria bacterium, assembly GCA_026710965.1. GTDB lineage: Bacteria > Desulfobacterota > Binatia > UBA9968 > JAJDTQ01 > JAJDTQ01. The sequence goes on from JAPOQB010000332.1 coordinate 2,403, forward strand.
CGGGAACGCGTGGTGCATGCGGAGGAGCTCGGCTTCGAGGGGGTTTATCTCGGCTGCAGCCAGCTCAGCACGCTGGACCCTTTCCAGGTGCTGGCCACCTGCGCCGTGGCCACGACCCGCCTGAAGCTCGGTACGGGCGTGACCAACATGGTGTATCAGGAACCCACGGTGCTGGTGGGCTCGGCGGCCACCCTGAACGAGATCTCCGACGGCCGGGCGGTCCTCGGCCTCGGCACCGGCGACGGCCCGGTCTATGCCCTGGGCCGGAAGGCCACCCGCATGAAGGACTTCGAGGAGGGCATCCGTACCATCCGCAACCTGTTGCAGGGCGGCGAGATGGTCACGCCCACGGGCCGGGTCCGCGTGACTTACCGGCTCCTGCCGGCGCCGGTGTACCTGGCGGTGGAGGGGCCCCGGGGCCTGCGGCTGGCCGGGCGGGCGGCTGACGGCGTCTTTGTCGCGAGCGGAGTGGAGCCCCGGGCCGTGGGTTGGGCCCGGGCGCGCATCGCCGAGGGCGCCGCCGAGGCCGGGCGCTCGCCGGACGAGATCACCACCCTGGCCGCCGGCATGGTGTGCATCAAGGAAGACGGCGACGAGGCCCGCCAACTCGTGCGCCGCCGCATCGCCAATCGAGTCCACCACAACTTCCAGGCCACCATGGAAACCGTTCCCGAAGAAGAGCTTGAAAGCGTCAAGAAGTTCATGGCCGCCTTCGATCAGTCCAAGCCCATGGAGGAGCGGTCGGACCCCGCGCTGTTGACCGACTACCTCGTGCG
>JAPOQB010000817.1 GCA_026710965.1 Deltaproteobacteria bacterium
CGTCGCCGGCGCCGCCGGGGGCGGTCATACCAGCGGCTACCTGCTCGTGGACCACGATTCGGTCTACGTGAAATCGGCCAAGCTCCTGGCCATGACCGCCATCGACCTGCTGCACGACGACGCCGCGTCGGCGCGCCGGATCCTGCGGGAGGACCGGCCGCGGATGATGAAGGAGGAGTACCTGGAGTTCCAGCGCAAGCTCGACGCGACGGAGTTGTTCGACCCGGGGGGTCAGCCGGACGGTGTGGGTAGCTGATCGTTGTCCGGAACGACCGGACCCTAACCAAAATGGAAAGGAGTTGGCGAATGCGTAACATGCCGAGCCTAGCAAGTGTCAGGAGGGTATTGTGCGCCGTGGCGCTGCTGTGGCTGTCGCCGGCCGTTTTCTCGCCGGATGCTCACGCTCGGAGCGGGAGCGGGCTGTACCTGTCGGGTGCCGCCGGCATGGCCCTCAGTTCGACCTCGGACTTCAATTCGGCGGTTACAAAGGGCCAGACCGACTTTGATTCCGGGCTGGGATACAGCGTCGCCCTGGGCTTCGGCTGGAGCGCTCTCCGGATGGAAGCCGAAGCCTCCTGGCGCCGCACGGACCTCGATTCCATCCAGTACGATCAGCTTACCGTGGACGGGCACAAGCTCCCGGCCAATGTCATCCAGGCCATCAACAACAACGTCGACGTGAACGGCACCCGTACGACGTTGGGGCTTATGGCCAACGCCTGGTACGACGTCGACATCGGCATGCCCTTCACGCCGTATTTCGGTGGTGGGCTTGGCGTCACCCGGGTCGTCTATGACGTGGGTCTTCCGGTGGAGTTGCCCGGATCGGTGACGCTGCCCTCGGGCACGGTTGCCACGGTCCTCGGCGGGCTCGGCGGGGATGACGCCGACTGGGTGCTCGCCTACCAGGTCGGCGCCGGCGTGGGCTATCGGCTCTTGGAGTCCCTTGTCGTGCACGCGGGCTACCGCTACGTGGGCACCGGGGATCCCAAGGCCGATTGGATCCACGGTTCGACGGTGAAGTCCGAGGTCGGCAACCACGTCTTTCGGGTGGGCGTCCGCATCGGTTTCTGATTCCCGCCCGTGGGGCCCGGCCGGGGGCGCGTCGCCCCCGGCCCACATTCGCCGGTGGAGAGAGTTACTGGTTCTCCACCTTGTCGAAGTGCTCCCGCGTGACCTTGAAGACCATCGGCGCCAGCAAGAGCAGGCCGACGAGGTTGGGCACGGCCATCAGGCCGTTCAGCGTATCCGACAGGTTCCACACGAATCCCACCTTGACGTTGGCGAAGGTCACCGCCGCCAGCACCCACAGCCCGCGGTAGATCACCAGGCTGTTCTCGCTGAACAGGTACTGCCAGCACCGCTCGCCGTAGTAGGACCACCCGAGGATGGTGGTGAAAGCGAACACCGCCAGCGCCACCGTGACGATGTATTGCCCGCCTGCGATGGAGCTCTGGAAGCCCGCCGAGGTCAGCACGACCCCGGTGAGGCCGCCGCCGTCCGCGCCGGTCAGGGTCCACGCCCCCGAGGTCAGGATCACCAGCGCCGTCATGGTGCAGACCACGAGGGTGTCGATGAAGGTGCCGAGCATGGCGATGACGCCCTGCCGCACCGGGCTGTTGGTCTGCGCCGCCGCGTGGGCGATGGCGGCCGATCCCAGGCCGGACTCGTTGGAGAACACGCCGCGCGCCACCCCGAAGCGGATGGCCGCTGCCACCGCCGCCCCGGCGAAGCCCCCGGCGGCCGCGGCCGGCGTAAAGGCGTGGGTGAAGATCAGGGCGAAGGCGGCCGGTACCGCGGTGATGTTGATGATGATGACCAGCAGGGCGGCGCCGATGTAGAGCACGATCATGGCCGGCACCAGTTTCCCGGCCACCTCGCCGATGCGCTGGATGCCGCCGATGATCACGATCCCTACCAGCGCCGCGACGATCAGCCCGGTGATCCAGGTGGGAACGCCGAAGCTGCTTGCCAGCGCCGTGGCCATGGAGTTGACCTGCACCGCGTTGCCGATGCCGAAGGCCGCCACCGCGCCGAACACGGCGAACCCCAGCCCCAGCCATTTGCCCAGTTCGGGGGCGAACTCGCCCACGCCGTTGCGCAGGTAATACATGGGGCCGCCCACGTGCAGGCCGTTGGCGTCCACCTCGCGGTAGGTGACCGCGCAGACCGCCTCGGCGTATTTGGTGGCCATGCCGAACAACGCGATGAGCCACATGTAGAAGATCGCGCCCGGTCCGCCCAACGCGATGGCCGTGGCGACGCCGGCGATGTTGCCGGTGCCCACCGTGGCCGACAGGGCGGTCATCAGCGCGTTGAAGGGCTTGACCTCGCCTTCGCCGACGCTGCCGCTCTTGTCGAACAACAGCCGGAAGCCGTAGCCCACCTTGCGCCACGGCATGAAGACCAGCCCGAGGGTCAGCAGCACGCCGGTCACCCCCAGCATGCCGAGCATGGGCGGACCCCAGGC
>JAPOQB010000441.1 GCA_026710965.1 Deltaproteobacteria bacterium
CCTTAGCGTGTATTTCTGCGTGCGCCGTGAGAAGGCGCCAATCCTCAGCGGGTGCGAATCCCGCCCGGCAACTGTCGCTCCAGTCGGTAGCAATCGGAGCGGATGATGGAGGTAACAACATGGTCTGAAGCACTCCGATGACAAAGGGCCGCCTCGGGCGGTTCAGCGACCACACAGGCCACAACGCGAGTAAACGCCGAGCAGGCCTCGAAACGCACAATGCGGAAGCCGACCCGCCGTTGAAACGGGGAAGGCTGGCAACGGTCGGGAAGCGAGCGACGCGAGCACCGACCGGTTCCGCCGGGGTATTGGGCGGTGGCATGTAGGGAAGAGGGGATTGGACGCAACACGGGAAGCCCTGCCGGTGGCGTGGCACGCGCCAACCGACAGCCCGCGAGGGTCAGGTTGGACCGACAGGGTGGCGGAGAGGTCCGCAGTACCAGGGAAGCCGGGTAATGCCGGTGGAGGGAAGGGACCTCAGTTCGAGAGCAGCGCATGACGGAGGAAGGGACATGAGGACTGGCGAGAGCCTAACAGCTTCAGAGAGAGTTCAGCGACTCCAGACGGCGCTACATGCGAAAGCGAAGGAAGCTCCGGGCTTCCGGTTCTACTCTTTGAGCGACAAGATGTGGCGCGACGACGTGCTGGCAGTCGCCTGGCAGGCCGTGCGCCGCAACGGCGGCGCGGCCGGGGTGGACGGCGAGACGGTCGCGGACATCGAGGTGTTCGGGGTGGATCGGTGGCTGGGAGCACTGGGGCGGGACCTGAAGGAAGGGACCTATCGGCCGCGTGCGGTTCGGCAGGTTCTCATCCCGAAGAAGCAACGAGGGAAGTTCCGGCCGTTGGGCATTCCGTGCCTCCGGGACCGGGTGGCGCAGACGGCGGCGAGGCTGGTGTTGTCGCCGATCTTCGAAGCCGACCTGCAACCGGAGCAGTATGCGTACCGGCCGGGCCGAGACGCGCAGGACGCCGTCAGGCGCGTGCATCGGCTGCTGAAGACGGGCCACCGGGAGGTGGTGGACGCCGACCTGTCGGATTACTTCGGCCAGATTCCGCACGCGGACCTGATGAAGTCCATCGCCCGGCGCGTGAGCGACGGGCGGCTGTTGGGCTGGGTCAACGCGTGGCTGGAGATGGCGGTAGAGGAAGACGACGGTCGCGGCGGTCGCCGCCGCACGAACCGGGCGCGACGTGAGCGGAAAGGGACCCCGCAAGGATCTCCGATTTCGCCACTGTTCAGCAACATCTACATGCGGCGCTTCATTCTGGGCTGGAAGGTGCTGGGCTACGCCCGGCACTTCAAGGCGGAAATCGTCAATTACGCGGATGACTTCGCGGTTCTCGGTCGTGCGCCGGCGGCGGTGATGCTAGCGGCGGTCGAAACCCTGATGAAACGACTGAAGTTGACGATGAACGCTGAGAAGACCCGCTGCTGCCGGGTGCCGGAGGAATCAATGACGTTCCTCGGCTACCGGATTGGCTGCAACTACCGGCCGGGTACGGGTGCCGCCTATATCGGCACACGTGCGAGCCGGGAAAGCATCCAGAGCATCTGCCGTCGTGTAAGCGAGTTGACCGCGCCGCGCCACGTGCGCCTGCCGTCGGGAGTGGTCGTGGAACGCCTCAACCGGTTGCTGACCGGATGGGCGAACTACTTCACCCTGGGACAGGTTCGCCCGGCTTACAAGGCGATCGATCAACACGCGACCCGGCGGCTACGCCAGTGGCTCTGCCGTAAACATAAGGTGCGGACCGGGAAACACGTGCGCTTCTCGTCCGAGCGGCTCTGGTCCGATTACGGGCTCACGCATCTTGCGCCGCGTACGGCGAGCTTTCCGTGGGCGAAGGCATGATCTCGTCCGAGAGCCGGATGCGGGAAATCCGCACGTCCGGTTCGATGAGCGGCGACTGGAAACGGAGCCACGGCGAGGAGTGAGGCACCGGAATCGGCGAAAGCCACCGGCAACAGCTACCCCCTTTGCCTACCGCCACCGCGCCAGTCGTCGACTCTACACGAATCTGGTCGGTACCCTACTCTACACGAATCTGGTCGGTACCCTAAGTCTGCTTGGCTCGAAAGCCACGTCAAGGAGGTCTTTCTTGACACCGCAGATTTGCTCGACGTCAAGTGGCCATTCACATGATGTCTCTCCTGTCATCCATTTTCGCTTGTTACCGCCACCGTGGGGGCCAAGGCTGGCTTGCAGGTGATCACTTGAACGGCATGCGCCGTTCCATGCATACGGAAATCTGTATACTCTAGGAATGGATGAGGGTGCGCGGCCCGTGCGCTGGGTCGGCTCCGCCCTGCGGGACCTCAAAGAGTTTCCCAGGGCTGTACAGCGCGATATCGGCCAGGCGCTCTATGCCGCCCAGTGCGGCGAGGCCTACCCTTCGATCAAAGCGCTGAAGGGGTTTCCTGGCACTTCTGTTCTTGAGATCGTCGCGCCATTTAAGACCGATACCTACCGGTCGGTGTACAGCGTCCAATTTGGATCGGCGATCTACGTCTTGTGCGCCTTCAAGAAGAAGGCCAAAGAAGGCCGGAAGACGCCGAAAAAGGAAAGGGACCTGATCAAGACCCGCCTGGAGGCTGCGCGCCAGGACTACAACCGGAGGCAGAACTGATGGCCAACAAGACGAACGACACGAAAGTGACGGAGAGTAGCGGCAATGTTTTCGCTGACCTCGGCTTCCCAAGTGCTGATCGCGAGCAGTTGAAGGCGAAGCTCATGCTGGAGATCTACCGCGCCATCAAGGACCGCGGCCTCACGCAAACCCAAGCCGGAGAGATTCTGGGCATTCAGCAGCCGCATGTCTCGGCTCTGATGAACGGCCGCTCTGGCAACTATTCTCTCGGTCGGCTGTTCGAGTTTCTGAACGCGCTTGGCCATGACGTCGAGATTACGGTGCGTCCCAAAGATCCACGGTCCCTGGCCGCACAAACGAGTGTGTGGTGCAACCGGGACGGGTCGGTAAAACAGTATGGGTAAGAGGTCCGAATTGTCTCTGCCCGTGGCGGCAAGATCAAGGCGCTTGCCATAAATCGTCTCAAGAGCTAAGCGCGAGAGGTTCCAGCAGCTCGCACGTCAGGTCTTCGCCGCCCCTCCGGGCTTCTCTGCCCTGACCCACAGGTCGCGGCCCAGCCCCCCTCACCCCTCCCAGCCCACCAACCCCAACCGATCGCACGGCGCATCGTGGAGGTTCTGCCGCAGTCCCAGGTAGCGCTCGGTAGTCTGGATCGAGGCGTGCCCCAGCGAGATCTGGATCTGCTCGAGCGGCGCGCGGCCGAGGTGGGCGAGCTTGGCAAAGGTGCGCCTGAGGTCATGCGGGGTGATCTTGCCCAGGCCGGCCTTACGCGCGTAGGAGACGACCGCCTCGAAGACCCCCTGCGGCGTGATCGGCCCAGGTCCGACCCGTCCGCGCTTGTCCACACGCCGCAGCACGGCCCCGCTGGAGATCCCGGCGGCGGAGGCCCAGCCATCGAGCGCCGTCTTGGCCCAGGACGGCATCGGGACGGTGCGGACGCGGCCGTGCTTGCCGACGAGATCGACGATCGCCCAGCG
>JAPOQB010000833.1 GCA_026710965.1 Deltaproteobacteria bacterium
AGGAAGTCCTCGCCCCAGGTGACCGACGGCGTCAGCCTGAGCGGCTCATGCATGAATGCCGCGGCGCTCTGGTAGTCGTCGTTGCCGTAAGGCGTCATGCAGCAGGACGAGAAGTAGAAGGCTGGGTGGTGTCCCAGCACGATGATCACCGGCGCCCGCTGCTCCTTGGCCTCGTTCTCGGTGACGATGGCTTCCAGGTGGTGATGCTTGTGGGCCGAGAAGCTCATGGTGCGGCCGTCGTAATACAGGTTCTTGGTGAACGTGATGTCGTAGAACGGCGCCGACTCCCCCTTCATGACGCAGGCCATGGTCCAGTAGGGGCCGATGTCGAGGTCGTGGTGCATGGGGATGGGAAACTTCGCCAAATCCACGTCCGACCCCTTCAACACTACCTGCTGACACAGGGCGCTGTCGGGCGCAATGACCTCGGTGTCCCCCTTCTCCTTCTCCAGCCGCGAAACCTCGAGGCTCAACGCCATCTTGGAGGTGAGGTCGCCCATGCCGATGCCGTCGGCGCAGAACTGCCGGCTGACCCAGGGGTTGTAGAAGAGCGGGAACGGCGACGGCTTCCCTTCCAGCGTCGTGACGTTCTCGAACAGCACCATCTTCTCCAGCCCGCGGTCGTCGAGGTGCTTCAGGAAGGCGATGGTCTCGCACTTGTTGGGGTCGATGGGCTCCTTCACCCGGATCACGTCCCCCGGGCGTCTGCTCTCTTCTTCCGCGATGAATTCCTGGAGGTCTCGCATGGTTCGTACTCCCTGATTGGTGATTTCCTTCGGCTACAGGACACTTAGACAATGGCGGCCACGAGCGCAAGTTTTGCCGGTTTCCCGCGCCTGTGCGCGCCCTCGGGGTCAATCCTTGGACATGGACGCCGTCATCCACTCCAGGTAGCTCTCGCTCCCCTGGTCGATGGGGACCCCGATGATTTCGGGGACGTCGTAGTCGTGGAGCGTCTGGACCCTCTGCTTGAGGCGGTCGAAGAGGTCGGTCCGGGTCTTGACGATGAGGAGATCCTCGGTGTCGCGCTCCACCCGGCCTTCCCAGATGTAGGTGGACTCCACCCCCGGTACACGGTTGACGCAGGCCGCCAGCTTCTCCCGCACCAGCGCGCTCGCCAGATCCTTCGCGTTGTCACCCGACGCGGTGATGTAGACAACCAGGAATTCACTCATGTGACCGCCCCAAATCCCTTGAAAATCGCGCCGCTACAGGTCCGTTTGCGCGCCCAACCTTTGTATGTTTTATTTCGTGTTTTGCATAGTATGGACCTGTCAGTCCGTCAGCCTGCCGGACGTCCCGCTGCCGCGGGTTCGTAGCTCACTCCCGAAGACAGATTTCATGAAAGGGGTAGAGACCCGAATGGAGACCATCGATTTTGCCAAGGGCGGAGGGATCGTCCCGGTAGTGGTGCAGGACCACGAGACCCTGGACGTTCTCATGCTGGCCTACATGAACGAACAGGCCTTCAACCTCACACGCGAAACCGGCAAGGCCCACTACTACAGCCGTTCCCGGGACAAGCTGTGGCTCAAGGGCGAGGAGTCCGGCCACTTCCAGGTGGTCCACGACATCCTG
>JAPOQB010000836.1 GCA_026710965.1 Deltaproteobacteria bacterium
CGCGTGTGTTAAACCATTCCTTGTTGGGCGGCGTACCCAAGTGGTTAAGGGAGAGGTCTGCAAAACCTCGATGCGGCGGTTCGAATCCGCCCGCCGCCTCCACTTTCCCCGGTCAGCGCTGTTTCAGCATCTCCTCCAGCAAGCCCCCATAGCGCTCCATCACGATCCGCCGTTTCAGCTTCATGCTCGGGGTCAACTCGCCGGTGTCGATGGAAAAGTCCGCCGGCAGGATACGAAAGTCACGAACCGCCTCGAAGGGCGCCAACTCCTTGTTGCGTTCGCGGATTCTTTGCCTGATGTGTCCGACAAGCCGGGAATCCGCCGCCGCTTCCTCCAGCCCCTCCCACCCGAAGCCTTCCTTTTCTACCCAACGCTGGGCCTCATTGGGATCCAGCGTGATCAAGGCCACCAGGTGGCTGGTCTTGTCGCCCCATACCATGGCCTGGCTGATGAGCGGCTCCTCCCGCAGGTGATTCTCGATCATCTGTGGCGCGATGTTCTTTCCGCCCGAGGTCACGATGAGATCCTTCTTGCGGTCGGTAATGCGCAGGAATCCCCCGTCCTCGATACGTCCCACGTCGCCGGTGTGAAACCACCCGTCGTCGTCGATGGCCTCCCGGGTGGCCGCCGGATCCTTGAAGTATCCCTTCATCACGTTGGCACCCCGGATCAGGACCTCGCCGTCTTCGGCGATACGGCACTCCACGCCGTCCATGGGCAGGCCGACGGTGCCCACGCGATACCGGTCCAGCCGGTTCACGTGCGTCACCGTGGAGGTTTCGGTAAGGCCGTAGCCTTCCACGATCCAGACCCCCAGGCCCTGAAAGAAATTCGCAATGGGTTCCGAGAGCGGCGCCCCGCCGGAGATGGCCAGCCGCAGCCTCCCTCCCATGCCCTGCCTGACCTTTGACAGCACGAGCTTGTCCGCGACCCGGTGACGGAGCCGCAGCCAGGCACCGCAACGCTCGCCCCTCCTGGCCGCATGGTTGTACCGCCCGCCCACTCCCATCGCCCATCGAAAGAGCCGTTGCTTGACGGCGCTGCTGCCCTCGACCCGGTTGTGGATGCGTCGGTAGGCGTTTTCGTACACCCGGGGCACCGAGAAAAGCATCGTCGGGCGGATGGTCTGCAAGTCGGCCGACAGGCTCTCGATGGAACGCGCAAAGGCGCACAGGTAACCTCTCGCCACCACCACGAAGTGCTCCAGCCGGCCGAAGGAGTGTGCCAGCGGAAGAAACTGGAGCGCCACGTCGTCCTCCCTCACGGCTATGGCCGCCAGGGACGAAGCGATGGTGAACAGGTAATGGCCATGGGTGGTGAGCACCCCCTTGGGCTCGCCGGTGGTGCCGGACGTGTAGATGATGGTGAGGTCGTCGGCGGGCTCCAGGGCCGCGGCCGCCTCACGGAACCGCCCGGGATGCTCCTGTCCGTAGGCACGCCCGATTTCCTTCAGGCGATCCAGGGAAACGAGCCCCGGCTCCGCGTTGGAGGCCGGCGCATCCGTCGCCGAAGGCGGGTCCAGGATCACGGTGGTGCTAACCGACGCCATGGCCGGTGCCGACGCGTCGAGCTGATCCAGGGCTGCCCGGGAGTCCACCACGAGGACGACCGCTCCGGAGTGCTCCACGATGTGATGAATCTGGGCCCGCGTGCTGGAAGGATAAAGCGGAACGGTCAAGGCGCCGATGCAGATATTCGCCCAGTCCAGCAGGCACCACTCGACACGGTTGGCGGCGTACAAGGCGACGCGATCGCCCTTGCTCACTCCGGAGGCGAGCAGCCCTAGGGCGATGCTTTCGACCTCGGCCGCGGCCTCCGCCCAGGTTTGGTCGCGCCATTCACCGTCGCGCCAGAAACGATACAGAGGACGGTCCTTCTGGGCGTCCGCCTGAGACAGGAAAAGGTCGGCAAGACTCCGGTAGGCCATGTCCGGACTATAGCACAAAGGGCTCATTGATCCCGCACCGGTGACGGCGCCGCCGGTCAGGCTTCGAGGAACCGGCGGATCTGGGTGCAGACGTATTGCTGCTGCGCCAATGTCAACTCCGGATAGAGCGGCAGGGCCAGCGAGGACCGGGCGGCCTCCTCGGCCGCCGGGAAATCGCCCTGGCC
>JAPOQB010000720.1 GCA_026710965.1 Deltaproteobacteria bacterium
ACGTCCCTGCCCTCTTCGGACTTGAGGTTGGCGGTGATCGAAAGCTTGTTCCGGTTGTGGTCGGCAAACGGCAGCGACGCTTCCACGTCCTTGTTGCCCTCGCGGATGCGCCAGGTGTCGGGCCTTGCCCGGGACTCGATCTTGATCACCTCGGCGCCAAAGTACGCGAGCTGCATGGTTCCGTAGGGGCCGGCGACCATGTGGGTGAAGTCGGCCACGCGGATACCTTCCAGGGGCAGCGCGCCGTTTCCCACGGAAACCCCGGGGGCTGACGCCCGGTCCGCGTGGTCGTCCCGCGCCGGCCGCCGATGGGCGCGACGCGAATGAACCGGCGGCGGATCCCCGCCATCGAGCAGTTCCCGGTCGTGCTCCCCAAGAGAGGGAGCGTGGTGCCGGAACCTACAGCTATCGGTCTTGTAGGGCCGGGCCGGAAATTCCATGGGACCGAGTCGCGGGTGGACAGTATCCACGACCAGACCCCGGGACTCGATGTGGCGGTCGCGCACGAACTCGAGCGGCGTGTTCACCGGGGCGCAGGGGATGTGGCAGTCCTGCAACTCCTCGTAGACTCTTTCTTTGGGCAACTCCGCCAGGACCTCGGACACGACCTGGTCCACCTCCGCCACGTGAGCGCGGCGATAGACCGGGTCCCCGAACTCGTCGCCCGTCAGCGCCGCCGGGCGCCCCAGCCAATCCACGAACCGCTCCCACGCCCCCGGCTGGGAGTTGGTCACGAAGATGTGCACGAAGCCGTCGCGGCAGCGGTAGATGGTGCCGGGGGTGGCGAAGCGGTGCTGGGTGCCGTCCCGGCGCGGATGGATCCCCGTGGAAGCGGAACGCGAGACCATGTTCTCCATGGCCGCCAGGCAGTCCATCATCGACACGTCGACGTGCTGTCCCGCGCCGCCCTGCCGCACGTGCCACAACGCCATCAATATGGCCAGGGCGGCGTGGGCCGAGCCCACCAGGAACGCCTGCGCGCCGGGCGCGTTCACCGGCGGCAACGACGGCTTGCCGCTGACATACATGAGCCCGCCCATGGCGAAGGCCACCAGGCCGGACCAGCGGTATTGGCTGTAGGGCCCGGTCTGGCCGAACGCCGTAACGGACGCGTAGACCAGGCGCGGGTTGGCCGCGAGCAAATCCCCGTGCCCCAGCCCCATGTCCGCGAGGGACCCGGGCGCGGAACTCTCCAGCACCACGTCCACGGTCCGGGCCAGGCCCCGGACGCGCTCCCGGCCGGCATCGGTAGCGAGGTCCGCGATGATGCTCTTCTTGTTGGCGTTGAAGTAGAGGAAGGAAAGGCTGTTTTCGGACCCCGGCCGGTCGTCCTTGAACGGAGGCTCGCCGCGGGAAGGGCTGCCCCCGGGCGGCTCGACCTTGATCACCTCGGCGCCGAAGTCGGCCAGCAGCTTGCCGCAGTACTCGCCCTCGGGACCCGCCAGCTCCAGGACCCTTACGGTATCCAGCGCTTGTGGTGCGGTTTGCGGCTCCGCCATGGGTCCGACCGCGCCCTCCGATCAGCCGCGCCGGTCCAGCGGCTGGAACTCGAGGCCCGTGGCCCCCACGTACTTTGAGTTGGGCCGGAACAGCCGGTTGTTGTCGATCTGCTCGATGACGTGCGCCGACCAGCCCACCACCCGGCTCATGGCGAATATGGGGGTGTTGAGGCTGATGGGAATCTTCATCATGTGGTAGATGGGCGCGGCGTAGAAGTCCACGTTGGGGCAGAGGTTCTTCTCCCGCCGCATCACCTCCTCCACGGTGATGCAGATATCGCTCAACCGGGTGTCGTCGAGCTGCTTGCCGAGCAGGCCGCCCCACTTCTTGGCCACCTCTACCCGCGAGTCCGCGGTCTTGTAGATGCGATGGCCGAATCCCATCACGCGCTTCTTCTGCCGCAGGCTCTCCTCCCCCCAGGCCTCGGCCCGGGCCGGCTCGCCGATCTCCAGGATCACGTCCATGGCCTTCTCGTTGGCGCCGCCGTGGAGCGGGCCCTTGAGGGCCGCGATGGCGCCCA
>JAPOQB010000108.1 GCA_026710965.1 Deltaproteobacteria bacterium
ACCAACATGACGTCGCAGCTCTATGTCGCCTTCAAGACCATCAGCATCCGCGAGCGGATCGACGGCTGCGGGCGGCTCATGCGCCTGCTGGCGGAAGGATAAGGTGTCGGAGCAAAGGGTATGGCGCCCTTCGACTTCGCTTCGCTACGCTCAGGACGAACGGTTGTGGATATGGGTTGCGGGGCTTGTCCCCCGTTCGTCCTGAGGGCAACGAAGCGGAGTCGAGGGACGCCTTGACCCGTTCGTCCTGAGGGCAGTGAAGCGAAGTCGAGGGATGCCTTGACCCGTTCGTCCTGAGCGCAGCGAAGCGGAGTCGAGGGATGCTTTGAACCGTTCGTCCTGAGCGTAGCGAAGCGAAGTCGAAGGGCGCTTGACGGCGGCGACGCCCAGGGTTATCTGGTGACCACGGAGGTTTGAGACCATGATCAAGGGCATCGTCATTCCGGTGATTACGCCGTTCGAGCACGACGGGACGGTGGACGAGCCGATGCTCCGGAAGCTCGTGAACTTCTACGTCGGCGCCGGGGTCCAGGGCCTGTTCATGCTGGGGTCTTCGGGGCAGGGACCGGCCATGTCCATGGCCGAGCGCAAGCGCACCGCGGAGATCGCCGTCGACCAGAACGCCGGGCGCGCCCCCCTCATCGTGCACGTGGGGACCGCGGACGCGGAGAGCACCGTCGAGCTGGCGCGGCATGCCGCCGAACACGGCGTCGACGGCATCGGCGTGATCCCGCCGTATTATTACTCCGACCACTCGGAGTACGAGCTCATGGCTCATTTCCGGGCGGTGGCCGACGCCGTGCCCTTGCCCATCTTCATCTACGAGAACCCCAAGTACTCCGGCATCTCCATCGCGCCGCCCTTCGCGCAGCGCATGAAGGAAGAGATCCCCACCATCCGCGGCATCAAGGTGGCCTACGGCGCCGGCGCCATGCTGGACTACGTGCGGCTGTTCCCGCCGGACGTGTCCGTGTTCACCGGCAACGCGGACATCTTCGGGCTGGTGCCGTTCGGGGTGGCGGGCATGATCAATCCGCCCACCAGTTGCCTTCCCGAGTTGTGCGTCGAACTGTGGCGAGCGTTGGAGCGGGAGGACTACGGGCAGGCGGTGCAACTGCAGCGGCGGGTCAACGACGTCACCGCGGTCATCATCGGACAGATCAAGCGCCACGGCCGGGCCGTGGTGGCCGAGATGTACCGGATGCGCGGGTTCGACATCAAGCGCTTCCCCAAGTGGGAGACCAAACCGTTGCCGCCGGAGGCGCGGGATTCGGTTCACCGGGAACTGAGCCGCGGCGGCCTCCTGGACTGACGGCGGGCGGACGCCTGAACCGAGGCTATAGCGTGGACGCCTTCAGAAGCACCAACAAGGACATCCCGCGCGTGGGGCGCGGCACGCCGGGCGGGGAGTGGCTGCGGCGCTACTGGCTCGCGGTGGGCACCGAGGCGGAGTTGCACGACGTCCCGCACGCGGTGCGCGTCCTGGGCGAGGACCTGGTGCTCTTCCGTGACGGTCAGGGCCGGTTGGGCCTCATCGGCCAGAGCTGCTCTCACCGCGGGTCGTCGCTCGAATACGGCGACATCGAGGAACGCGGCATCCGCTGCCCCTACCACGGCTGGCTCTACGACGTCGCGGGCAACTGCCTGGAGCAGCCGTCCGAGCCGCCGGAGACCGCCTTCTGCGCCAAGGTGAAGCATCCGGCCTATCCGGCGAGGAGCCTGGGAGGCCTGATCTTCGCGTACATGGGCCCGGACCCCGTCGATCCGCCGCCGCTCCCCAACTACTCCCCGCTGGTGGACCACGGCGGGCAACGGCTGGTGGAGAGCACCCGGTACTTCGACTACAACTGGTTCAACTTCTACGAGAACAGCGCCGACCCCTGCCACGTGTGGATCCTCCACAGCCGTAGCGCCTACGGCGAGCAGACCTGGGGCGGTTCGTTCTTCAGCGCCAAGAGTCCGCCGGCTTACGAGCCGGTGGAGACCCCTTACGGCATGAAGATGGTCATGTCCAAGCCGGGCCGGGTGGCAGGGACCGAGTTCGTCGACGAGATGAGCCTGGGGCTGCCGAGCATCCTCCAGGTGGGGGATACGGAGTTCGTGCACGCGCGGGTGGAGCCGGAAGTGCTGGAGAAGGTGGGCTCCAACTACGAGCACTTCATGTTCCTCACCCCCAACGACGACGACCATTTCATGCTGTTCACCGTGGACTACTACACCGGCCCCGACCCCGACATCTTCGACCGGCTGGGGAAGATGCGGAAACGGGAGAACCCCAAGGGCGACGTCAAACCCTACGACAGGCGGCCGCTAATGCCCTTTCGCGGCAACATCCGCCAGGAAGACATTGTCACCCAGGGCACCCAAAGGCTGCTGGGCGAGCGGGAAGAACGGCTGGGCAACTCGGACCGGGGCATCATCATGCTGCGCCGGATGATCCGGGATGCCATCGACGCGGTGGCGGCGGGCCAGGAGCCCAAGGCGTTGCGGTTGAAGGAGAATGCCGAGGGTCTGGTAAAGCTGGATTCGTTCGTGGGGGTGAGACCCGCATGCCCGGGGTAGTCGTCACCGGCGGCAGCGGCCGTCTCGGACAGCACGCCATCGGCCACCTTCTCGAGCACGGTTACGAGGCGCTGAGTCTGGACGTCGTTCCGCCGCCACGGAAGCTGTGCGACTCCTGGCTCTGCGACCTGCGCCGTTCGGGCGATCTCTACGAGGCCTTCAAGGGGGCGGACGCCGTGATCCATCTCGGCGCCTACCAGGCTCCCAACCTGGCGCCGGACTGCGAGACCTTCGGCAACAACGTCACCGCAACCTACAACGTGCTCAAGGCCGCGGTGGACCTGGGGGTGCCGCGCGTTGTGTGCGCCTCGAGCATCGCCGCCTACGGTTTCCTCTACGCCCCCCGGATCTGGGCGCCCGACTACCTGCCGCTGGACGAGGCCCATCCGTGCCGGCCCCAGGATCCCTACGCGCTCTCGAAGGTGTTCGGGGAGCAGATCGCCGACTCGTGCACACGATACAGCGAAATCACGGTGGTGAGTCTCCGGTTCAGCGGCGTCAACTTCGACCCGACCTACGGCGAGTTGCCGCGCCGCTGGGCCGACCCCGGCGTCAGGATGGGAACGTTCTGGAGCTATGTGGACGCACGCGACGCCGCCGTGGCTTGTC
>JAPOQB010000201.1 GCA_026710965.1 Deltaproteobacteria bacterium
CGAGCCTTCCCAGGTAAGCTTCAGTCCCGTGGCGTCCTCGAACCGTTGCAGCGGCCAGCCTGGGATGTCGCCGCGCCAGAGCGCCAGGTAGAAGCGCCTCAGGGCAGCCTTCGCGTAGAGGCTTTCGAGGTTGTCGCTCTCGCGGAACAGCGTTGCGTCGCTCCCGCCCATGGCGGTCTGGGAGTCGCGCTGCCCCCGGGTGATGGCGCCCAGGCTGTCGAGCCGCCGCGCGATCGTGGCGATGAACCTCCGCTCGCCCTTTACGTCGGTGGTCACCGGGCGGAAGAGCGGCGCCGAGGCCTGGTGCGTGCGGTGGGTGCGGCCCAGCCCCTGGATGGCCTGGTCGGCGCGCCAGCCCGGCTCCAGCAGGTAGTGGACGCGGCGCTCGGTGTTTGGGCACGAGAGGTCTGCATGGTAGCTCCGGCCGGTGCCCCCGGCCATGGAGAACACCAGGATGCGTTTGTTCCCTTCCATGAACGCGGCGGTCTCGGCGAGATTGGCGGAAGCCGGCCGGCTGCGGAGCGCCAGGCGTTCGCCGCCGTCCGATATCCGGAGCACCCGGCGGGAGCGGCCCGTCACTTCCGCCACGGCCTCGTGACCGAAGTGCTGGACCACCTGGTCCAGGGCCGAGGGCACCGGCGGCAGGGACGCGAGTCTTTCCAGCAGCGCGTCGCGCTGCGCAAGCGCCTCCCGGCACAGGACCGGGTGGCCGTCGGCATCTGTGGCCGGGCGGCTCATGAGGTTGCCGTCGGCGTCGGTGAACGGTTCCTGAAGCTGCACCGGGAAGGCGTGGGCCAGGAAGTCGAGGACGTGCTCGCGGGGCGTCAGGTCGATGCCCAAGTCGTCCCATTCCGATGCCGGTATCTCGGCGATGCGCCGCTCCATCAGCGCCTCCCCGGTGGACACAAGCTGGATGACGGCGGATCGGCCGGCGTCGAGATCGGCCTCGATGGCGCGGATAAGCGACGGGCACTTCATGGCGGTCAGAAGATGCCCGAAGAAGCGCTGCTTGGTGCTCTCGAAGGCGCTCAGCGCTGCCGACTTTGCATTCCTGTTGAGAGTGGAATTCCCCTGCATGATGCCCGTGGCCTCGAGCGCGGCTTCGATGTTGGCGTGGATGACCTTGAAGGCGCCGGCATAGGAGTCGTAGATGCGCCGTTGCTCGTCCGAGAGGGCGTGTACCAGGATGTCCACCTCGACCCCGTGGTAGGCCAACGCGCGCGCCTGGTAGAGACCCAGGGCCTTCAGATCCCTCGCAACCACTTCCATGGCGGCGACCCCGCCGGCTTCCATGGCCGACACGAAGTCGGTCCTGGTCTCGAACGGCGTTTCGCTGGCTGCCCAGAGGCCAAGACGGCCGGCATAGGCCAGTCCGGGCACGGTGGTGGCGCCGGTGGCCGAGACGTATGTGATGCGGGCGTCGGGCAGTGCGTTCTGGAGTCGCAAGCCGGCCCG
Source organism: Deltaproteobacteria bacterium (assembly GCA_026710965.1). Lineage (GTDB taxonomy): Bacteria > Desulfobacterota > Binatia > UBA9968 > JAJDTQ01 > JAJDTQ01. The sequence goes on from JAPOQB010000201.1 coordinate 1,456, forward strand.
CCCCTGTGCGGACGGTTTCACCTCGCCACGTGCGCTCTTGCCGCCGGCCGCATTGGCCATGGCATGGGCCTCGTCGAAGACGACGGCGCCGTCGAAGGCATGGCGGTCGTCCTCGTCGGGTCCCCCGGCGAGCCAGCCCACGATCTGGTCGAGGCGCGAGGGCCGGCCCTGGCGGGACGGCGAGCGCAGCGTGGCGTAGGTCGTGAACAGGATGCCGGCCGGGTGGGGAATCTCGGCTCCCTGGCGGAAGTCGCCGAGGGGGATCACGTCGTCCTCGCGTCCTCCGAGGGCGGTCCAGTCGCGGCGGGCGTCTTCCAGCAGCTTGTCGGACTGGCTGAGCCACAGAGCGCGTTTCCGGCC
>JAPOQB010000544.1 GCA_026710965.1 Deltaproteobacteria bacterium
ACACCGGCCTGCCGCTGGCCCTGCTCGCCGCGGGCCGGCAGCTCTGGGACGCTGGCGACACCCGGGGCGGCTTCGCCGGGATGCTCACCCGGCTCCCGAGACCACAGCGGCTCTCCGACCCGGCCGTGCTGCTCCAGGGCGTGCTCGGCTGCTACGCGCTGGCGGTCGCCGCCGTTGTCGCCGTCAAGTTCGTCGGCGACGCCGCCTGGCCGGGCTGGACGGAGCTGAACTACTTCATGGCGGGCGGCGTGCTGATCGCCCTCGGCTCGGCCGTGGCGTGGAAGCAGAGGGACACGGGCGGCGGTGGTCCCGGCGACGATGTGCGCCGCTTCCTCGACGTGAACGTGCCGCTGCAGGCGGCGGGCGCCCTCTTCGTCGCCTTCAGCTTCCAGTGGTTCGGCACGATCAGCGACCACGTCCAGGTGGTCGCGGTGATCGGCGAGCGGGAGTCGAACGTCGCCTCGCTCTGGGCGTACGTCTACACGGCCTACATCGTGATAACCTCGGTGGTCGGCGGGGGGGCGCCGACCGTCGCCGCGCGCGGGGCGCACCTCGACACGCCCTACATCGTGATCCCCGCGATGGTCGGCCTGCGCCTGCTGCGCGCCGCGATGCGGCCGTAGCCGCGCACGGGCACGCGGCCCGACCCCACCTATGTCTCCCACCGAGCACCGCGCCGGTTCCTGCCTGGCCATGTGGAAGCGGGCCTAGCCGGGCTCGATCACCCCGCACGCGATGCGCGCGCCAGCCGACGACACATCGAGGTAGTCGTCGGGCTCGGCGTGCACGATGAACGCAGAGCCATCCTCGTCGAACAGGGAGTGGTCCTCGTCACCGCCGAGAGTGATCGCGGTGGTGAAGTAGTCCATGCGCGCGACGCCGTCCTCACCGGGGTAGAGGTTCGGGAGGTCGCCCGCGTGGGGACCGTCCGGGTGCAGGAAGCCGTGGAGCTCGCCGCCCGGGGCAAGGTGACTGCCGGCCGCGGTGAAGTCGGGCGAGCAGGCGCCCACGCCGTGAATGTGGAAGCCGTGCGCACCGGGCGAAAGTCCGAAGACCTCGGCCGAGATCACGACGCCCGCCGGGCCCTGCGTCAGCGTCACTTGGCCCATCGAGTGGCCGTTGGGCGCAGCCAGCGTGGCGCGAGCCGTCTCCCCCACCTCGTCCGGCGCGTCATCCGCACCGCACGCCACTGCCAGCAGCAGCACTACCAAGAGTGACATCCTCATACCGGGTTCCCTTGTCCATACGGCCGGGGCGTCTGGTTGTTGCCTCACCCACGTGTGCCAGACTGCTCCACTCCCCCCGTGCCGGTCCATGTGTATGGGCTCCCGTCGTGTTCGCCGATCGCACCCTGGCCCCCTGTCCGCTCAGCGCCCGGGCGACGGTTCCACTTCGCTGCGGCGGGAGCGGGGCCGCGGCGAGCGCGTTGCGGTCCGGTGGCGCTCGCTCCTCACTCACACGTCTCCAGGCCAAGGTCGTCCAGGTCGTGCCCCGCCACATCCACGAGCCCGGCCGGGATGCACCCCGTCAAGTCGTTGCCGGAGAGGTACAGCAGGGCCAGGTCGGGCAGGTCGAGCAAGTCCGCGGGAATCGAGCCGCTCAGTTGATTGTTGTCCAGGTGGAGGTGCTCCAGCGCGGTGAGCTTCGCCAGGGCGAGCGGGATCTGGCCGCTCAGCAGATTGTTGTCGAGCTGCAGCTCCTCAAGGTTGCCCAGGTCGCCCAGTTCGGGCGGAATCTGGCCGCTCAACAGGTTGCGGCTCACGCTGAGGTAGGTCAGCTCCGCCAGGTTCCCCAGTTCGGGCGGGATGGCGCCGGTGAGCATGTTCTGGCCAAGAAGCAGGTGCTCGAGGTTGGGAAGGCCTCCCAGCTCTGGCGGTATTTCCCCGACGAGGTGGTTTCGCTGGAGATACAGGACCTCCAGGTTGGAGAGACGGCCCAGCTCCGCCGGTATTTCTCCGCTCAGGCGGTTGCCGAAGAGGTAGAGACCCTTGAGCTGCGAGAGGTTGCCCAGCTCGGACGGGACTTCCCCGGTGAGGTTGTTGTCGTAGAGATACAGCCGCTCCAGCCGAGCGAAGCTGCCAAAACCTGCCGGTATCTCGCCGGTCAAACGGTTCCCGTCCAGTCCCAGGACGACCAGGTTGGAGAGGTTATTCAACTCGACCGGTATCTCACCGGAGAACTGGTTCTGCCTGAGCCACAGGAACCTCAGGTTGGTGAGATTGCCCAGTTCGACGGGGATGGTTCCGGTCAGCTGATTCTCATCGACGTCGAGGGTCCTGAGGTTGACAAGGGCGGCCAACTCGGTTGGGAGCGTACCGGTCAGTTCGTTCCGCCACAGCTCCAGATTGGTGAGATTGATCATGGCGCCGAACTCAGGAGGGATCGGGCCACTCAACATGTTGCGGTTCAGGGACAGGACGCGCAGTTCGGCGAGATTGGCCAGCTCGATCGGTATCGGGCCGGTCAGTTCGTTGCCGTCGAGATCCAGAACGCTGAGCCTGGCGATGCTGCCCAACTCACTTGGGATCTCGCCGCTGAGATCGTTGTTCACGAGCCCGAGTACGCGCAGGTCTTCCAGTCCGGCCAACTCCGCAGGGATGCTCCCGATCAGGTCGTTGTTCCCGAGGTGGAGTGAGCGCAACCTCGAGAGACCGGCCAGGCGGGCGGGGATCTCGCCGGTCAGATCGTTGCCGTCCAGGAACAGCACGAGCACGCAGCCGTCGCCGTCGGTCGAGACGCCGAACCACTCGTCGAGGGGAGCGGTCTCGCTGAGCCAGTTGACGCCGTTCCGCCAGTTGGGGCCGTCGGTGGCGTCGTAGAGAGCCGTGAGCGCGTCACGGTCACTTGCGCAGGCGGCGGGGCCGCCGGGCAGAGTCACGAGGTCGGACCATGGCGACCAGCGGGGGTCGCCATAGCGCTGGGGGGCGGCGCCGACGATGAACCAGTAGGACGCGCCCGGGGCCAGGCCGGAAACGGTGTGCGATGTCTGACCGCTGTTGGCCACTCCCACCGAGGTGAAGGCCGCCAGCCAATCTTCGCCGGCCGCCACGGCGGCGTCGAAGTCCGCCTTGGAAACCCAGCCGATTCTGTAGTAGTTCGCGGCCTCCACGGCGTTCCAGTGGACGATGACCTCGCCAAGAAGGGCGCCCATGACCACCTGTGGCTCGTCCTGGGCGGTCGGGTCCGACTGGGCCGCCGCTGTCGTGACGCTGGCAGCGAGCACGGCAACCAGGATGACGGCCAGCACTGCTGCAGGGGACGTGGGGGCGAATTGCCTCCGCCCGCTGACGTTCGTGGGTGTCTTGCTGGCGTTGAGCATGCGAACACCTTCCAGACTGGTACCGGAGTAGTCTACCCAACGCCTTGTGCAATACGCGCGGAAACAAGATGGGAATGTCCATAGAGCTATGTGTATTCCCGGACAATCGCCGTTCGCGGCCCGATCGGGGCCGCCCGGGCAGGAGAAATGCAGTGGCTCACCCGGACCAGCGCGACCGTGAGCTCGAGGGCCCGCGGGACCGACAAAGACCTTCACGGCGCTGCGCATCGCGGAGGAGGTCGCCGGTCCCGGCGGGCACGTGCTGTTCGCCGCACCCTCGATCTCGCTCGTCGCCCAGGCGCTGCGGGAGTGGGCGGCCGACTCCAGGACGCCGATCCGGGCCTTCGCCGTCTGCTCAGACCAGAAGGTCGGTGCC
>JAPOQB010000837.1 GCA_026710965.1 Deltaproteobacteria bacterium
GAGATGCGGGCGGAACGGCTGCCCCATCGCGCCACCTATATCCTGGTGTTCAACTCCCCGGGCGAAGTCTACGTCCAGAAGCGCACCCTCACCAAGGACGTGTTCCCGGGATACTACGATCCCGCCGCCGGCGGCGTGGTGCTGGCCGGCGAGAGCTACCTCCAAGGCGCCCGGCGCGAGCTCGAGGAGGAGATGGGCATCCGCGACGTTCCGCTGGAGCATCTGTTCGAGTTCTACCACGCCGACGCCAACAGCCGGGTGTGGGGCGCCGCCTACCGGTGCATCTACGACGGCCCGATGACGCTGCAGGAGGAGGAGGTGGAGAGCGGCGCCTTCATGGCTGTCGGCGGTGTGTTGGAAGCGGCGAAGACGCAGCCGTTCACCCCGGATGGTTTGTACGTCCTGCGACGCTACGTGGAATCGGTCGACGGGTAGTGTTGGCAGACCCCATCATTCAGATCGCCGGTATTCTCGACGAGGCCGAGGCGCGGATGCTGGTGGAGAACGGCGTCCGCCGGCTGGGCTTTCCAATCGGACTGGACGTGCACCGGGAGGACCTCCCGGAAGAGGAAGCCGCCGCGGTCATACAAGCGCTCGGCCTGGGTCCGCGCGCGTGGCTGATCACCTACCTCGACGACCCGCACTCCATCGCCACCCTGTGCGAGAGCCTCGGCTGCGCCGGCGTGCAACTGCACGGTCCCATCAGCGAGGGCCGGGTGGCCGAGCTCGGGGCGTTGCGGCCCGGCCTGCAGGTGATCAAGAGCCTGATCGTCCGGGACGGTAACCTGGCGGAGCTGGAAGCCCGGGTGGCGGCCTTCGCGCCGCACGTGGACGGCTTCATCACGGACACCTTCGATCCCGCCACCGGGGCGTCGGGTGCCACCGGCAAGACCCATGACTGGGAGGTAAGCCGCCGGTTGGTGGAACTCAGCCCCCGACCTGTCATACTGGCGGGAGGGCTGACGCCGGAGAACGTCGCCCGGGCCATAGAGGCGGTCAGGCCGGCGGGGGTCGACGCGCACACCGGAGTCGAGGATGAACACGGCCGCAAGGATCCCGGACGGATCCGAGCCTTCGTGGCCGGAGCGGGCGAGGCTTTCGCCGCAGCCGGTGGGAACAAGCGGGAGAGATCATGAAACTGGGATTGAGTCCGCTCCAGGGCACCGGGAGCTTCGAGGAGACCATCCGGGAGTGCGAGCGGGCGGAAGCGGCGGGGTTCGATTCGGTCTGGCTCGGCGAGCACCACAACAATCCGGTGCTCTATCCGGCCCCGCTGCTGGGGCTGGCGGCCATCGCCGCCCGCACCCGCCGGGTGGCGCTGGGGACGGGGGTCCTGCTTCTGCCCCTCTATCATCCCATGAGCGTGGCCGAGGAGGGGGCCATGGTGGACATGATCTCCGGCGGCCGCCTCATCCTGGGGGTGGGGGCCGGATATGCGCCCGAGGAGTTCGCCGCCTTCGGCCTGTCGGTCAAGCAGCGCGGCAGCCGCCTCGATGAAGGAGCCGCCCTGCTGCGCCGGCTCTGGACCGAAACCCACGTCACGCATCACGGCCGGTATTACCACGTGGAAGACGCCACGGTGGGGCCGAGACCCTTGCAGCAGCCCGCGCCCCCCATCTGGTTCGGCGCCTGGACGCCGCCGGCGATCCAGCGGGCGGCGCGTCTGGGGGATGCCTGGTTGGGCGGGCCGTCGGCCGCACTGTCGGAGCTGTCGTCGTGCGTGAAGTCGTACCGGGCGGCGCGCTCGGAAATGGGCAAGGAGCCGGGCGAGATTGCCTCTTTTCGGTACATCTTCGTCGCCGGCACCACCGGGCAGGCGCTGGCCGCCGCCGGGGACTCCTTCATCCAGGCCTACGAGAACATGTACTTCCGCTGGCCGCATCCGGTCATCAAGCGGCCGCAGGGAGAGCTCTCCATCGAGCGGCTGGCCGAGAACCGCATCATCCTGGGCGATCCGGAGACCTGCGTCCGGGAGATCTCGCGGTTCCGGGAGGAACTCGGCCTCGACCACCTCATCTGCCGCTTCTCGGTCCCAGGCATCTCCCGCGAGGCGTCCATGGCGTCCCTCGACCTCTTCGCCCGGGAGGTCATGCCGGCCCTGCGGTGAGGACGGTCCGCGTCCCCGCGCCGCGCGGACGGCAGGCGGTCCTGTTGCCCGGGAGTGCGCTACAGGCCGGTGGACTCCACCGCGGCATCGAGCTCCCGCCACCAGTTGGCCATCACCTCGTTCTCGACCACGCGCTCCCGGAACCTGCGCCGTTCGTGGCTGACCGCGGTGTAGTCCAGACCCCCGAGTTGTGCGCCGATGGCTTGCTGGGTCATGCCGCCGTAGCGGTACAACAGCTCCATCAAGAGGCCGCGCTGGTCGCGGCAGCGTCCGCGTTTGCGCTGTAACCGTTCCGGCGGGAGCCTGAAATAGGCGGCTACCTGGACGGTGATACGGGCCGGGTCCACTTTTTGGGCGCGTTTGGGAATCCATGCCTCCCCGGGACTCCCGGCAGCGCCGGCCCACCGCTGCCTGGCATTCGCCCAGAAGCGGTCGTCTCCCAGGATCACTTGGCCTCGAAGGGCCTTCCACGGACTCGGCGCGGCCTGCTCCAGGCCGTCCTGGACGAACCGTCCGTATCGCCGCCGTGACTGTTGCACTTGCGCCAGCACCTCGTCGTAGCGGACCCACGGCTGCCGGCGCCGGGCGGATACGTACCCGCCCAGGCTGCTCCAGCGGTACTGCCACAGCTCCCGGACCTGCTCCGGAACCTCGGGTCGTTTCCGGCGGCCGGCCCGCACCGGATTCATGTGCAGGTACCGGCTCAACGGCAGCAGCCACAGGTCGGGCTGGATCAGGATGGCCTTGAAGCGGCCCTGGTAGAGATGGCCCGTGCGGCGGTGCCGCCGGTTGAAAAAAGAGGTGTAAGCCACGTTGAAGTGCCGCATGAAGTCGGAGAGGTTGGCACCGGGGGTATCCGCGATCAAGTGAAAGTGATCGCTCATCAGCACATAGGCGTGCAGCCGCACCTCGTAGATCTCCAGGGACTTCCGCAACCGGTCGAGAAAGCTCTCCCGGTCCTCGTCGTCCATGAAGATCTTCCGCCGGTCGTTGCCGCGGCAGGTGACGTGGTAGTGCGCGTCCGGGTACTCGATCCGTAAAGGCCGTGCCATGTTATCCCCCAAACAACATAGTTCAAGGTTTGACCCTGAAGGGGATTATCGCTGAGTGGGAGACGATGTCAAGGACGATCCCTGGATGTGAATCCGGGAGGGGTGGGGCCGGCGTTGCCGCGCGGCAGGTACAGGGTGAGCCCGGGCCGCGGCCGGACCGCCGTCAGCCGGCCAGCCGCTCGATGACCGCGTCGGCGAAGGCTTCGGTGCCGAGACTGCCGCCCAGGTCCCGGGTCTTGCAGTCGTCGTCGAGGGCGCGGTCGTACGCGCCCTTGATGCGTTCCGCCACCTGGCGGCAGTGCTCGTCTTCGCGCGTATCCGCGAGATGGTTCAGCATCATGACCGTGGACATCAGCATGGCCAGGGGATTGGCCACGCCGGCGCCGGCGATGTCCGGAGCGGAGCCGTGCACCGCTTCGAAAACGGCCCGGTCCTCGCCGAAGTTGGCTCCCGGCACCACCCCGAGGCCACCCACCAGCCCCGCGCACAGGTCGCTGATGACGTCGCCGTAGAGGTTCTCCAGCAGCAGCACGTCGAAGCGGCCCGGATCCTGCACCAGCTTCATGCAGCCGGCGTCGATGATGTTCTCTTCGTACTCGATGTTCGGGTACTCGTGCTGGTGGATGCGGCGGGCACACTCCAGGAACAGTCCGTCGGTCACCTTCATGATGTTGGCCTTGTGGAAGACGGTGATCCTGCGGCGCTGCCGCCGGGTGGCGAACCGGAAGGCCCAGTGCGCAATGCGCAGGCTGGCGCTCTTGGTGGCCACCTTCATGCTCATCACCACGTCGTCGGTGACCTGGTTCTCCACGCCGCTGTAGAGCCCCTCGGTGTTCTCACGGACGATGATGAGGTCCACGTCCTGGAAGCGGGTCGGAACACCGGCCAGGGACCGCACCGGGCGCACGGCGGCGTAGAGGTTGAGGCGCTGGCGCAGTTGGACGTTGACCGAGGTAAAGCCTTCGCCCACGGGGGTCGTGCACGGTCCCTTGAGGGCGATCCCGTGGTGCTCGATGGCTTCCGTGGTGGATTCGGGCAGCACGTCGGGGCCGTCTTCCAAAGCGGCGACGCCGGCCTTGCGTTCGACCCACTCGATGGGCGCGCCGGCCGCGTCGAGAATACGGCGCACGGCCACGGTGATCTCGGGACCGATGCCATCCCCGGGGATGAGTACAGCGGAGTGTATCTTCATAAGCGCTCGATGGGTCGTCTCGTTGTTGCCTGCCAAGCGTGACGCCTAGGACGGAGTACCTTCAATATAGCCGATACAAGCGGTTTTGGGGACCTTTGGCGATGTCGTCGACGGAGGGCTCCGCGCACGGATCGAGGGCGGCTGCGGTGGAGTTTTGCATTCCAGGCCCCTTTCTGCGACCATCGGTTCAGCGTCCGGCAACGGACCATTGCGGGTGATGCCAATGTTCGAGGGATTTGCGACACACGATATCCGCTGCGAGAACGCCACGATCCA
>JAPOQB010000920.1 GCA_026710965.1 Deltaproteobacteria bacterium
GCACCACGCGAGGAAGAGCAACGCAGCCGCCCTTCGACTTCGCTTCGCTACGCTCAGGATGCGCGGGGCGAAAAAGACCCGCGGATTATGATGCGAATTAACCAGACACCACACTAGCCATCGCAACCCGGCAAGCGCCCTTTGGGAGAATCCATGCCTTTACTCAACGTCGACGGCACAGAACTCTTCTACGAAGTTCACGGCGAGGGAGCGCCCTTTCTCTTCCTCAGTGAGACCCACTGTGACGGGGAGGTATGGAAGATCCACCAGGTGCCGGAGTTCTCCCGGGACCACCGGGTCATCATCATGGATTACCGGGGCACCGGCCGGTCCGGAAAGCCGCCCATCCCCTTGACCACGCAGATGTTCGCCCATGACGCAATCGCGTTGCTGGATCATCTGGAGGCTCCCCAGGCGGTGGTCTGCGGCCATTCCATGGGAGGAAGAGTGGCCCAGATAATGGCGCTGGACCATCCTTCACGGATCAAGGCCCTCATCCTGGCATCCACCGGGGCGTCGTTTCCCAACACCCGGGGAATTCCCCTGAAGATCGCCACGGAGATGGTGGAATGGGGCTACGAGAAGTACGTCCGCGACCATTCCATCCTGGTGGGCTTCACCGATGAGTTCGCGGCGCGGCACCCGGACCGGGTCGAGAACTATCTGCGCGTCCGCATGGCCAACATGGGACCGGTGGAGTTCTATTTCCGTCATCTGCTCGCTCGGCAGGGACACGACACCAGCAACCGCCTCGGCGAGATCCGGACCCCTACGCTGATAATCGTGGGAGAGGATGACCGGAACGTCACCAGCGACATGAACCATCGCACCTCCTCGGAGATTCTCGAAAACGGCATACCGGGCGCGGAGCTCGTAGTGCTGCCAGGAGAACGGCACAGCTACTTCTTCGCCAATCCCGAAGCCGCCCACGCCGCCGTACGCGACTTCCTGGCACGCATCTGACGAAGTTCACGAAACGCGAACGACCATTCACTTCGTGGTATGTTCGCATATCTCGCTCACGAATCACTCTTGCGCCAACCACGAAATTTCATGCCCTCGGGTCTTGACTATGCTTCGTGAGTTTTATTGAATGCTCACCTTACCTGGTACCAGGGAGGGGGAAACCTGTGGTAGCCGGGCAAATTCTGAAGGGCTCGAGCCGTGGAACCATCCCCGGCGAGGCGGTCACGAGGACGCCATGGCAGCAAGTGTACGATCCAGAATTCTGATAGCGGACAGCTACAAGAGCCACGCGGGCGAACTGTCGACCTATTTGCGGGAACTCTCGCCCGCCATCGAAGTGTTCAGCGCCACCGAGGGCCGGCAGGCCCTGTCCGAGACCACGGCACAAGACATGAACCTGTTCCTCGTGAACGGCTTTCTCAAGGGACCACTTAACGGTTTCGAGCTCTGTCGCGCCATCCGAAGGCTGGATGCACACCAGCACACCCCGATCATCCTGATGCTATCGGGTCACCTCCTGCGAGACCATCACAGGGGTCTGGCCTCGGGCGCCGACCTGTTCCTGCACACGCCGGTGGAGAAACAGGAGCTCTGGCGCATGGTGGTGCTGTTGCTGAACGAATCCTCGCAGAAACGGAAGCGCGGCGCCGCGGCCACGGACGCCGCCGATGTGGAAGTCATCGAGCTCAAGCCGTCGATACGGATCCTGCACTAGCAGCCTGACCGGCCGGCACCGCACACGGCTGCCGCCACAAGACCCCACACGGCGTCCGCCGATGCCACGGGTCACCCCCCCAACACTTCGTCAACCTCGGCCAACTCCGCGGGCGTGAGTTCCCATTCCGCCGCTTTCGCGTTGTCCCGCATCTGGTTCAGCCGCGTCGCTCCCGAGATCACCGAGCACACTCTCGGCTGCGCCAGCAGCCAGCACTGGGCCAGCTCGTTCAGCCCCCGTCCCCGGGCCCCGGCCCATGCCGTCAGACGCTCGACGACGTCGTAGTTGGCGTCGGTCATGTACTGCCGCACATAGGAAGCGCTCTCGCCCCGGGAACCGGGAGGCGGTTTTTGTCCCCGGATGTACTTGCCCGTCAGGAAACCCCCCGCCAGCGGAAAATAGGGAACGAAGCCCACGCCGTGCGCCCGGCAATAGGGCAGCACCTCGCGCTCCACGTCCCTCTCCAGCATATGGTAGTGGGATTGCATCACCGCGAACGCGGTCCAGCCGCGGAACTCGGCCAGGACATTGGCATGGGCCAGTTGCCAGGACGCGAAATCCGACCCGCCGATGTAGCGCACCTTCCCCTGCCGGATCAGATCGTCCAGCGCCCGCAGGGTCTCCTCGATGGGAGTCGCGTCGTCCCACCGGTGAATGTAGTAGACGTCGATATGATCGGTCTGGAGCCGCCGGAGGCTCCCCTCGACGGCGTGCATGAGATGGTAGCGCGACGTGCCGCGGTCGTTGGTACCCTCGCCGGTGGGGAAAAAGAACTTGGTGGCCAGGACGAAACGGTCCCGGCGGCCCTTCAACGCATTTCCCAGCGTTTCCTCGGACCGCCCTCCCTGATAGCTGTTGGACGTGTCGATGAAGTTGATGCCGAGATCCACCGCCGCATCGATGATGCCGGTCACGGCATCCTGCGGCACGGCCGGCGAGCCGAACCGGTTGGTCCCCAGGCCGATGGCGGAGACGCGAACACCCGACGATCCAAGCTGGCGATAGTACACCGGAGATCCTCCCCTGTTGGCGACCGCATGCCGGCGGCCTTGTCCGTGACCGCCCCTCCCGGGGCAAGCGTGATGTGTACCAGATCGTTTCCGGAGGCGCGACCGGGCCCGCGGCAGGTTTGACCGCCTTGCGGAACAGGTGCTACCTTCCACGGCTCAACAACGTCAATCCGGAGGTGATCATGCAGTGGGACATGGAGCGCGACAGCGCATTCGTTACCGGCGGCGGCAGCGGCATCGGCCAGGCCATCGCGCTCAAACTCGGCGAGCAGGGAGTCAAGGTGGCGGTGGCCGATGTCGACGCGGCCAAGGCCGAGGGCACCGCCGCGCGCATCGCCGAGGCTGGCGGGACCGCCCTGCCCCTGGCGCTGGACGTCACCCGCTCCGATGATGTCAACGCCGCCATCGCCCGGACCCACGCCGAGTTCGGCAGCCTCGCCTACCTCATGAACGTGGCGGGAATCTCGCAGCAAAAACCCGTGCACGAGATCAGCGACTCGGACTGGGCGCGCATGATCGACGTTCACCTCAACGGAACCTTCTACTGCATCCGGGCGGCCGTGCCCCTGATGATGGAAGCCGGCTTCGGCGTCATCGCCAGCCTGTCCTCCATGCACGGGCTCAAGGGCCAGGAGTGGGCGTCGCACTACTCCGCCGCCAAGGCCGGCATCGCCGCCCTGACCAAGGCGGTGGCGCGGGAGGTGTCCGAGCACGGCATCCGCATCAACGCGCTGGCGCCGGGGCCCATCGACACGCCCATGTGGCGCCGCGGGCTCACGGGCGAAGCCCTGGAGCGGCGCAAGTCGGACCGTTCCAAGCTGGTGCCCATGGGACGGCTCGGCGAAGCCGCCGAGGTGGCCAATCTGGCGGTGTTTCTGTTGAGCCCGGCCAGCAGCTACATGACCGGACAGATCGTGGGCGTGAACGGCGGCGAGCTGATGCCTTGAGCCGTATACCCGCGCCATGGAAGGCGTTGTGGTCCGGGGCGGACTTGACCCCGGCCGCCTTGAGGATCCGTAGGGGCTACCGGCGAGTGGCCCCTAACGGCCGCCGTCGAACAGCGACAGTTGATCGCTGGGGACCCGGAACGAAGCGGTCGATAGATTCCACGCCCGGCGCGTCAACCCCAGTTTCCGGCAAGTGGCGCGAAACAGCCCCTCCACTTGTTCCGCGAAGATCCCCTGCCCCTTCATCCGGGTCTTGAAGCGGGCGTCGTTGAGCCTGCCGCCGCGTATTTCCCGGACACGGTTCAGCACCTTGTCCTTGCGGTCGGGATAGTTCTCCTCCAGCCATCGCTCGAACAGGTCCTTGACCCCGAAAGGGAGCCGCAGGAGCGAGTAGCCGGCGCAGCCCGCCCCTGCCTTGGCCGCCGCCTCCAGGATCGCCGGCATCTCGTGGTCCGTCAGGGCGGGGACCACCGGCGCCACCAGAACCCCCACGGGAACCCCCGCCTCGGTCAGCGCGCGAATAGCGTCGAGGCGCAAACGAGGCTGGGAGGCGCGGGGCTCCATGCGGCCGCAAAGGCCCACGTCCAGAGTCGTCACCGAGATGAACACGACCGCCGCGTCGCGGCCGGCCAGTTCGCGCAACAAGTCCACGTCCCGCGTCACCAGATGGTTCTTCGTGACGATGGCCACCGGGTTCCGGTACTCCGCGAGGACCTTCAGGCAACCCCGGGTGAGTTCCAGGCGTCGCTCCACGGGCTGATAGGGATCGGTGACGCCGCACAAGGCGATCACCTGGGGCTTCCATCGCGGCGACGCCAGCTCTTTCCTCAGAAGCTCTGGCGCCTCCTCCTTCACCAGGATCCTGGACTCGAAGTCCAGGCCGGCGGAAAAACCCAGGTACTCGTGGGTGGGACGGGCGTAACAGTAGATGCAGCCGTGCTCGCAACCCCGGTACGGATTGACGCTGGCCTCGAAGCCCACGTCGGGGCTGTCGTTGTAAGCGATGATGGACCGGGACGTATCCCTCAGGAGTTGTGTGGAGGGTCCCGCGGCGGCGCCGTCCGGCACGAAGGCGAGGGGCTCGAAACGGTTCCGGGGGTTGTAGCTACTCCCGCGTCCGCCGATACCGGTCCTCGATTCGGTCATCATCCCCCGACCGCTGGCGGTAACGGCAACCGCCTCACTTCACGCGCCACTGCTTGCGCGCAGCTTCGGTGGAGGCGCACGGCGCGAGCTCCAGACTACGGGACATGAACGGTCCGGCGGTCCTGCTGGCGGCGCCCGCCACGAGACAGAGCGTACCGTCGGCGCCGGGCCGGAACACCATCGCAGCGGCGTCGTAATCGAAGGTCTGGGCGGCGGAGTCCTTGGAGCAATCCACCAGCCCCAGCGAAACCCCGGCGGCTGCGGGCGCCGTCAGGGTGGCGCACTTGCCAGAGAAGGTGGCCGAAGCGATCCGCCGTGACGCATTGTCGTAGGAGAACTGCACGTCGCCGCCACGGGGCTTGCAGGAGTGGGCGTGCAGCCGCTCGCCGAACCCACGCCCCACGGTATCGATGCACCATCCCAGCTTGTCCTGCTCGTCGAGGTTGTCGGCGAGGTAGATCACCGGCGCCGGGGTCTGGAGATCAGGCGGAGCCGAATAGGCCGTCATCGGCATCAACAGCAGCAAGAACACGGCCCACGGGGACACCATGGCGGCTGACACGGCAGCGTCGAGAAAGCCGCGGAGGGCAGTACGTTTGTTCGTGGCGTCGGCAATGGTCGTCGTCTTCATGTTCCTCTTCTCCCATCTTCCCAAGGCGCCGAGGAGCGCCCTGGACCGTTTCATGCACATGGCGATCACCGCCTCCGAGTGGAGAGCGGCCGGTTGCCGACACCCAAGAACTATCAGGAAAGGCCGGTCCGCGCCAAGATACGGCCCGCGCTACCTTGTTGTCCCTATTGGACTCGCGCCGGTTCCCAACACCTTCCCGGTTTCGCTGAATTGCATCCCCCGCGAAAAAGTGCCATGAATGACCGCCGAACCCATGAGGCGTTTTCAATACCTCGCTCCGCACCGCCTCGACGAGGCCCTTTCCTTGCTGACTCCGGAGACCGTTCCCCTGGCCGGAGGGACGGATCTGTTTCTCAGGATGGAGCGCCGGCAAACGCAGCCGGACGCCGTGGTCGACCTCAAACGGATCCCGGGTATGGACCGGATCGAGCCTTCGGACGGAGGGCTTCGCATCGGCGCCCTGGCCCTGATGCAGACCCTGGCCGTTTCCTCCCTCACGGTCAACGGCTATGGCGCCCTGGCCGAGTCGGCGCGGGTGGTGGGCTCGATCCAGACCCGCAACCGCGCCACCATCGGCGGTAATCTCGCCAACGCCTCCCCGGCCGCCGACACGGCGACTCCGCTGCTGGCCCTCGGCGCGATGGCGGAAGCCAGCCATGTGGACGGAACCCGGGAGCTGACGTTGGAGCAACTGTTCCTCGGGCCCGGCAGGACCGCTTTGAAAGATGGCGAGCTTTTGACGGCCATCCGCATCCCCGCCATGACCGGCCGGACCGGCAGCTCGTTTCAACGCTGCGTCCGCACCGCCATGGACATCGCGGTGGTGAACTGCGCGGCGTTCGTGCGCCTGGACGAGGACGGAGCCATCCAGGACGCAGGCGTCGCGCTGGGCGCCGTGGGACCCACGCCGCTGAGGGCGGCGTCGGCCGAAAGCTGTCTCCGAGGCCGCCCCTTCGACCTGGACGTTGCCGCGGAGGCGGCGGAGTGCGCCGCCGATGACGCCCGGCCCATCGACGACGTGCGCGCCGGCGCCGATTACCGGAGAGAGATGGTCCGGGTGCTCACCCGGCGGGCCATCGAGAGCGCGTTTCAACGCGCGCGAGGCAACACCTGATGGAGGCGGAAAGCATCCGGATCACGGTGACCGTGAACGGTGAGGCCTTCCGGGAGGAAGTGCCGGCCACGCGGTCGCTGCTCGACTTCCTGCGCGACGACCTGGGCCTCACCGGTACCAAGGAAGGCTGCGGCGAGGGGGAATGCGGCGCCTGCTCGGTGATCCTCGACGGCCGGCTGGTGGACGCCTGCCTGGTCTTCGCGGCGGAGGCCGACGGCCGCGGCGTCGAGACCGTGGAAGGGCTGGCGGACGGCGAGGAGCTGCACCCGTTGCAGCGGACCTTCGCCGCCGCGGGAGCGGCCCAGTGCGGCTACTGCACCCCCGGCATGCTCATGGCCTGCAAGTCCCTGCTGGACGGCAACCCCACGCCCACGCGCGAACAAATCGCCCAGGGCATCGCCGGCAACCTGTGCCGCTGCACCGGCTACGGCACCATCATCCAAGCGGTCATGGAGGCGGCGAAGGAATCATGAAAGTCGTCGGCCAAGAGCTCCCCAGGGTCGAGATTCTGGAGAAGGTCACCGGCCAGTCCGTGTTCGGCGCGGACGTCGAGCCGGGAGGTCGGCTCCTCTACGGCAAGATGGTGCTGAGCCCCCACCCCCACGCGCGCATCACCGCCATCCGCACCGAGCGGGCCGAGCGGCTCCCGGGGGTCAAGGCCGTGGTCACCGCGGCCGACGTGCCGCCCGTCCAATACGGCAACTTCATCCGCGACGAGGAGTACTTCGCCAGCGCCAAGGTCCGTTACGTGGGCGACCGGATCGCGGCGGTGGCGGCGGTGGACGAGGAGACCGCGGAGGAAGCCGCGCGACTCGTCGAGGTGGACTACGAGGTGCTTCCCGCGGTCACCTCGGGGCCCGAGGCCATGGCGCCGGACGCACCGGTGCTTCACGAAGGCTATGCCGAGTACTGGGCCCAACCCAGTGTGGAGGACCGGCGTGGCAACGTGTGCAGCCACAAGCAGATCGCCCGCGGAGACGTCGAGCGCGGCTTCGCCGAGGCGGACCGGATCTTCGAGCACCGCTTTCACGTGCCCATGGTGCATCAGACCTACATCGAGCCCCACACGGCGGTGGCCCGCTTCGACGCGTCCGGCAAGGCCACCGTGTGGGTGCCGACCCAGGCCCAGTTCCCGTTGCGCGCCGCCATTGCACAGATCCTGCGCCTGCCCATGACCAAGGTGCGGGTCATCCCCACCGAGATCGGCGGCGGTTTCGGCGGCAAGATCTCGCCCACCATCGAGCCGGCGGCGGTGGCGCTGGCGCGCAAGGCCCGCCAGCCGGTGCGCATCGTCATGAGCCGCGGCGAGGACTTCCAGGGCACCAACCCCAGACACCCGTTCCACCTGCGCTACAGGACCGGCGTCAAGCTCGACGGCACCATCACCGCCCGGGAAATCGAGCTGGTGCTGGGCACCGGCTACTCGGCCGGCTCCGGCGTGATGATCAGCCAGGGGGCGGCGGTGCGGGCTCCGGGTCCCTACCGCATCGCCAACCTCAAGATCGACAGCTACTGCGTCTACACCAACACCCCCACCTGCGGCGCCTACCGGGGTCCGGCCGGGCCGCAGCTCACGTTCGCTTCCGAGTCGCAGATGGACATCATCGCCCATGAACTGGGCGTCGACCCCGTGGAGATGCGTCTCCGGAACGCGTTCGAGGACGGTGACGAGACGCCCGCCGGCGCCCGGCTCGAGGATGTGCACGCCAGGGAGACCCTCCGCAAGGCGGCGGCGGTCATGAACGAACGGCCCAGGCCGGCCGGAGAGAACGTCGGGCGGGGGTTGGCCGTGGCCCACTGGCTCGTGGGCGGCATGGCGTCCAGTGCCGGCGTCAAGTTGAACGAGGACGGCACCATCGGGATCCTCACCGGGGTGGTGGACCTGAGCGGCGCCAGCACTTCGCTGGCGCAGATCGCCGCGGAGGTGCTGGGGGTGTCGCTCAACGACGTCCACGTACGCACGGCGGATACCGATTTCGCGCCCCATTCCAC
>JAPOQB010000388.1 GCA_026710965.1 Deltaproteobacteria bacterium
TGGCCGCGGCGGCGTCCCGCACCAGCCGGGTGAAGCTCGGCACGGCCGTGCTCTTGCCCGCGTTGCGCCACCCCGTGGTGCTCGCCAACGAAGTCGCCAACCTGGACCTCCTGTGCAACGGCCGGCTGATCCTGGGCATCGGCATCGCCGGCAACAACAGCAGCATCGAGCGGGAGTTCACCGCCTGCGGGGTGGATTTCCGCCACCGCATCGGCATCTTCGAGGAAGGGGTGGAGCTCATGCGGCGGCTGTGGACGGAGCCGGAGGTCACGTTTCACGGACGCCATTTCCAGCTCGACGGGGTGAGCCTGGGCCTCCGTCCGGTGCAGTCCTCGGGCGTTCCGCTGTGGCTCGCGGGGGGCGTCGACAACGCCCTGCGCCGGGTGCTGAAGCTGGGCGACGGCTGGTTCCCGTTGCCGAACTCCCCGGAAACCTTCGCCCGCAATTGGCAGCGCCTGGAAGCCCTGGGACAAGAGATGGGGCAGGACGCCGGCCGGCTCGCCCGGGCCGTCTACGTGACCGTCAACCTGAACGATGACACCGCCCAGGCCGAGCGGGAGATGCGCGCCTTCATGGAAGGCTATTACAACGTCCCCTACGAAGCCATGGTGGCCGTCCAGGCCCCGTACAACGGCCCGGCCTCCCAATGCATCGAATGGCTCCAGGCGTTCGTCGAGCGGGGCGCCGAAACCATCGTCGTGCGCTTCGGCGCCCCTGACCAGACGACCCAGCAGGAACGTTTCGCCGCCGAGGTGCTGCCCGCGCTCCGCGCGGCCTGACCGCCTCCGAAATCCGTACGTCGGATTAGCCAAGCGAAATCCGACCTGCAGAAGTATTCATTCCGACATACAAGCCACCTCTCGAAAGGAAAGAATGACCGACATCCAATTCGACCTGGGCTTCAGCTCAAGAACCGTCGCCGCCTACCCGCTGTCCCGGCGCGTGGCCATCATCAAGAACGCGGAGGCGTTGGGTTTCGATCGCCTGTGGCATTCCAACGAGAAGTTCGGCCGCGACATGGTGGCCAACATGACCCTGAGCGCCGCCCATACCGAACGCATCGGCATCGGCGCCGCGGTCACCGACCCCTACAGCGTCCATCCGGCCTTAACCGCCGCGGCCATGGCCACGGTGGACGACATCTCCTCGGGCCGCGTCGTCGTCGGCATCGGCGCCGGCGGCTCCGGCTTTCCGGCCATGGGCATCCAGCGGGACCGCCCGGCGGCCGCCATGGCCGACGCCATCGCCATCATGCGCGGCATGTGGGCGGGCAAGCCCGCATCGGTGGACGGCAAGGTGGTGAGCGTGAACAACGGCGTGTTGGGATTCTCCGCCAGGCCCGACATCCGCATCGTCATCGCCAGCCGCGGGCCGGCGGTGTTCCGCCTCACCGGACGCATCGCCGACGGCGCCATGATCGCCACCATGGCCACACCCGAGGGCGTCGGCACCGCCTGGGACTTCGTCCGGCAGGGCGCGCAACAGGCCGGCCGCGACCCCGAAGAGATCGAGGTCATCTCGCGCGTCGACACCTGCGTCGACCGGGACCGCGACAAAGCCCGGGCCGGCGTCAAACAGATGATCGCGTTCCTGTTGTGGAGCAGCTACCCGAACCGCGACTTCGTCGCCCAGTTGGGCATGGAGGTCCCCGCCGAGCTGGAGGCCATGATCGCCAAGCGCGACTACGAGCTCATGTTCAAGGCCGGCCCGCTGGTGCCCGAGGAGTTCGTGGACGCCTTCGCCTGGGCCGGCACCCCCGAGGAAGTCGCCGCCAAGATCACCCGCATCGCCGAAATGGGCATCCGCCGCTTCGGCACGTGGGTCCTCGCCCCGCCGGGCGGTGGTATCGAGTCGGTCATTCAGTTGATCGCGGACGAAGTGATGCCGCGGGTACAGGCGGCAGTTGCCAAGTGAATACCCTATCTGCACAGGTTGTTGAAAAACCCTGCCTGACACGTCGGCGCGCTTCGGCTGCGCTTCGCAGAGCCTGTCCTGACAAAACCCGTTCGCCCTGAGCGTAGCGAAGCGAAGTCGAAGGGCGCCAGACGGAGTTTGCACACTAGCAGCCTGTCGGACTGGGGTTTGAGAAAAGCGATAAGAAAGGGTGGAGTTTGGCGTGCGTCATGGGTTTTGGGTGTAGCCGGTTTGAAGATGGAGGAGATGTATGGCGGCCCTGGGTTCAGGCGGCATTGAGGGCGAA
>JAPOQB010000839.1 GCA_026710965.1 Deltaproteobacteria bacterium
CGAGCGTGATCAAGGAAAGCCAGGATTTCACTTTCGCCATTTTCGACGCCGACGGGCGCATGGTGACCCAGGGACTGCCGCAGCCGCTGCACATCGGCGGGATCTCGGCCCAGGTGGGCGAGGTGATCCGGGTGTTCGGCCATGACAACGCGGAAGGCGACGTCTACATCCTCAACCACCCGTATTTCGCCTGCCAGAACCACGCCACCGACGTGACGGTGGTCTCACCGGTCTTCCACCAGGGCCGGCGCGTGGCCTTCATCGCCAACACCGCTCACAAGCCGGACCTGGGCGGCAAGGTGCCGGGCACCAACTCGCCGGACGCCACGGACGTGATCCAGGAAGGGCTGCTCCTTCCGGCCCTCCGGCTCTACCGCGGCGGCGAGGTCAACGAGGACGTCAAGACCATCATCATGGCGAACACCCGGACCCCGGAGATCACCTGGGGGGACATTCAGGCACAGGCCCAGACCAACTTCTACGGTCTCGGGAAGCTCTCGGAGTTGATGGTCCACTACGGGTCGGAAGAAGTCACCGCCTGCTGGAACGAGTGGATGGACATCTGCGAGGTGGAGGTCCGCAAGGCCATCGAGAAGATCGCCGATGGGGACTACGGTCCCTGCGTGGACTTCGTCGACGACGACGGGCTGGACCAGGAGCGCTCCTATCGGATCGCGGCGTCCCTCCGGGTGGCCGGCGACGAGCTGTATTTCACGCTGGAGTCGTCGGAGCAGGCCCGCGGTCCCATCAATCTCCGGCCCTGCGTGATCCGGAACTTCATCGACTGCCTCGTGGTGGCCGTGCTGTGCCCGGATTTGCCGGTCAACCAGGGCATCTCCCGGCCCATACACGTAACCTTCCCACCGGAGGGTTCGATCCTGAACCCACGGTATCCCGCGCCGGTGAACATGTACGTCCGTCCCGCCCAGATGGTCACCTCGGTGGTCCAGATGGCGTTGGCCGAGGCCCTGCCCGACGTGGTGCCGGCACCGGACAGCGGCGCCGGCGGCTCGGTGTCCATCTCGGGACAGGATGCCGCCCGCGGGCGGTGGTTCTCGCTCTACGACCTCAACTGCGGCGGCGGCGGCGCGCGCGCCGACTCCGACGGCCCGGCCGTGCTGAACTCGCTCGTGATCAACGTGATGAACACGCCGGTGGAACCGTTGGAGACGGAGTTTCCCATCCAGATCGAGCGCTACGAGTTGTTCGAGGAATCGGGCGGCTCCGGACGCCTCCGCGGCGGCCTGGGGATGGTCCGGGACTGGAAGATGCTGGCGGACGAGGCTTACGTGAACCTGCGTAGCGACCGCTTCAAGCATTCGGCCCCGGGACTCCACGGCGCGGGCGACGCGCTGCCCTCCTCGGCCTTCCTCAACCCGGGCGTGGAGAGCGAGCGGGCGCTCCCGTCCAAGGTCAGCCGGCTCCGGATGGGAAAGGGCGACGTCTTCCGCATCCGGTACGCCGGCGGCGGCGGCCGCGGGGACCCCTTCGAGCGGGAGCCGTCCAAGGTGCTGGACGACGTCCGTGACGGCTACATCAGCGCCGACACCGCCCGTGATGCGTACGGCGTAGCGGTCAGCGGCCAACCGCCGGAGGTCGACGAGGTGGAGACCCGCCGCCTCCGAAGCGCGCCCCGGAACGGGGAGGCCGCGGCGGAACGGTTGTAGCGGCGGTTTTCAAACCCGCCCCTGCCGAA
>JAPOQB010000840.1 GCA_026710965.1 Deltaproteobacteria bacterium
GGTGTCTTTGAAACCCGTCCGCGCGGACGTCATTCCTGGATGTGGGTAAAAATACCGCCATAATACCCACATGTATGAACGAGGCCTTCTTTCCCGCCTGTGTCGAGGAAACGCCGGAGCGTTCTGCTTCTCGGCCCCCGTTCCATCGTGGTGTTTATGGGACCGCGCAGACAGCAGTTGGAGGATGTCGAGGTCCTGCCGGTGATTGACTTCCTCGGCGAGCTGCCGTCCTGATCCGCGTCGCTCCTACATCCCCTCCAGCAGCACCGTGCGAATCATCGAGATGGCGTTGAGGCTCATGCGGGTACGGTCCGGACCGCCGCGGCCGCCGAGGTTGTAGCTGCGGGTGTTGAACTTCGTGCCGTCGGTGAGCGAAATGTAGGTCTGGCCCCGGGCCAGGTTGACGGCGGTGTCGCCGGGCGCTTCCACCGCGTGCAGCGCCAGGCCGAAGTCGCTGCCGGCCTGCTGCCGGATGGTCCAGGCGAGTTCCTCGGTCAGTTGTTCGGGCTGCTCCAGGAGCGCATCGGCCTGCTCCGGCTGCCTCGACCCGGCCAGGAGCCGCCGCGTGCCGCGCTCGCCCGGCGCCACCATGCCTTCCACGAAATGCTCCTTGCTGGCCCGCTGCAGGCGGTCGGCCACCAGCCCCGCCGTCATGTCCTCGAACACCGCCACGCTCCGGTCCTTCCCCCGCAGGAGCGCGCCCACCGCGTCCTCCATGGTCTCGTCGTCGACGGCGAAAATGTGGCTGGTGAGGAGTTCCCGCACCTGCGCCTCCACCGGCGCGATGAGCTTCATGGCCTCCTCGCGGCTCGACGCCTTGGCGGTGATGCGCACGTCCACCTGGCCGGGGTGCGCCAGCACCCCCACGGTGGGGTTGCTGGAGTTGGCGATGAGATGGCCGATCTCGTGGTCCACCGAGCTTTCGCCCATGTCGGTGACCTTGAGCACCCGGTAGGTGATGGTCTCGGAGAGATCGAACTTGCGCCGCGCGTAGGGGGTGACCTCGTTCTCGAACAGCCACTTCATCTCGTGGGGAACCCCGGGCAGCGCGTAGATGATGCCCTTCTCGTGCTCGACGATGAAGGACGGCGCGGTGCCGTTGGGATTCTCCACCGGAATGGCGCCCTCGGGGATGTCGGCCTGGCGCTCGTTGTTGGGGGTCATGATCATACCGCGCCGGCGGAAGCGCGTGTCGATCTGCTCCAGCAGGCCCGGATCCCGCACCAGCTTGCGGCCGCAAACCTCGGCGATGATCTCCCGCGTGAAATCGTCCTGGGTCGGGCCGAGCCCGCCGCTGGTGATGACGAAGTCCGCCCGGTCCAGCGCCCGGCCGATGACCTCCTTCATGCGCCCGGGGTTGTCGCCGACGATGGTCTTGAAGAAGAGGTTGACCCCGAGGTCCGACAGGCGCTGAGCCATCCACGCGGAATTGGTGTCCACGATCTGCCCCAGCAACAGCTCCGATCCGATGGCGACGATTTCAGCGTTGGGCACGTTGCCCTCCTAACCGTGTTCGTTAGTGATCTACGTGCCAGAATCCGGCACGGGTTGGCAAGCGGGATGGGCCGGATGATGCGTTCAGGGGCGACCGGCGGGTCGCCCCTACGGGAATCGTCTCACCAGCCTGCTTCGGCCCAGGCCCCTATGTCTCCCCGGGCGCGGCCTCCACGGCCTCCGTTGCCACCGATTCGGACGCCGCCCGCCCCCGGACCTTCGCCAGCACGTCCAGCCACAGGGAATAGAGCGTCGGCGTGAGCACCAGCGTGAACAGCGTTGAGACGGCCAGCCCGCCCAGCACGGCGGAGCCGAGGCCGCGGTAGAGCTCGGAGCCGGCGCCCCGGGACAGCACCAGCGGCAGCATGCCGAAGACCGTGGTGGCGGTGGTCATGAAGATGGGGCGGATGCGGGTGCGGACGCTGGCCAGCAGGGCCGCCTGGGGCTCTTCCCCCGCGCGGATGAAGTTGAGCGTCTGGTGCACGATGAGGATGGCGTTGTTGACCACGATGCCGGTGAGGATGATGAACCCCAGCATGGTGACGGTGTCCATCTTGATGGTGGGCTCGGTGGCGTGTCCCAGGCTCACGGCGAGGACGCCGCCGGTGGCCGCCAGAGGCACGCTGAACATGATGATCAGCGGGTAGCTCCAGGATTCGAACAGCGAGCACATGACCAGGTAGACCACCACCACGGCCAGCAGGAACGTCCATTTGAAGGCGTCCCAGGTTTCCGCCAGTTTCTGCGCCTGGCCGCTGACCTCGATGGAATAGCCCAGCGGCAGGGTGCGCCGCACCTCCGCCACCGCGTTGTCCTCCACCGCCCGCACCGCCTCCTCCAGCGGCAACTCGTCCCGCATGTTCGCGTTCAGCTTGATGGCACGGTCGAGATCCACGTGCTCCACCTTGGTGGGACCGTCGCCCGGCCGGATCCGCGCGATGTCCGCGAGCTGCACCAGCCGGCCCGAGCCGCCGGAGAGCATGAGCGCGCCCAGGTCCTGGGTGTGCGCCATCTCGCCGCGCGGCCCCTTGAGGATGATGTCGAGCTCCTTGCCGCGCTCGCGGAAACGCCCGGCCCGGGTGCCCTCCACCGCGGTCTCGATGACGTCGCCCACGTCGGAGGCGCGCAGACCCAGGGCCGAAACCCGGTCCCGGTCCAGCACGACGCGGATCTCCGGGTTGCCCCACTCGAAGGACGAGTTGACGAAGTTCACCCCTTCCACGCCGCGGATACGCCCCTCGAGGCCCCGGGCGATGCGCCGGATGGCCTGCAGGTCGTCTCCCTTGACGTCGAGGGCCACGTTGTTGCCGCCGAAGAAGGCCCCGCGCTGGCGAAAGAGCGCCGCCTGGGTAATGAAGACCGCCTGGGTGCCGGGGATGCCGCCGACGGCGCGGCGCATGGTCGATACCACCCGGCGCATGCCGTCCAGGTCGGTGTAGGGCTCCTTCACGATGGCCCCCATGATGGGGTTGTCCACCCGGATGACGGCGAACATGCGCTCGATCTCGGGGATGGCCCGGATACGCGACTCGATCTCCTTGATGATCGCTTCCTTCTGGTCCGTGTTGAAACCCGGAGGCATCTTCACCAGGCCGAAGATGAAGTTGCGGTTCCCCCGCGGGAGATAGTCCAGCGGCGGCGCGAACCACCAGGCCAGCGCCACCGACCCGCCCACGATGAAGAGCACCACCGCCAGCCGCCGGACGGCGCCGCGCTGGAGCCACTTCAGCAGCCCCAGCACCCCCCGCGAGAACCCGGACCCGCCCCGGTCCAGCACCGACATGACCGCGCGCAGGCGCCGGAACCTCGCGCGCGGCCGTTCCGGAAGGATGTGGGCGGAGAGCATGGGCACCACGGTGAGGGCCACCACCAAGGACAGGGCCACCGCCACGGACACGGCCAGGGCG
The DNA here is from genome assembly GCA_026710965.1 of Deltaproteobacteria bacterium. Classification (GTDB taxonomy): domain Bacteria; phylum Desulfobacterota; class Binatia; order UBA9968; family JAJDTQ01; genus JAJDTQ01. The sequence goes on from JAPOQB010000840.1 coordinate 3,402, forward strand.
ATGTCCCGGAACA
>JAPOQB010000843.1 GCA_026710965.1 Deltaproteobacteria bacterium
AGTTGGCGCACCTCCTCCGCGAAGTCCACTCCGGTGTAGTCAATGACCGCATCGGCGCCCGCTTCCTTGGCGACTCGCGCCTTCTCGGGCGTCGATACCGTGCCGAACACCCGGGCGCCGAGCATCTTCGCCATCTGGACCAGCAGTAGTCCGGTGCCACCGGCCGCGGCGTGAACGAGGACGGCATCGCCGGGGGCCACCGGGTAAGTGTCGCGGGTCAGGTAGTGGGCGGTCATGCCCTGAAGCATGGCGGCGGCAGCCGACCGGAGGTCCACGGCCTCCGGTACCGGCACCAGATGGCGCTCGGGCACCGCGGCGAGATCCGCGTAGGAACCCTGGCCGTTGGAAATACCGTGGGCGACCCGATCGCCGACCCGGACCTCGGTGACGCCGCGCCCTACTGCCAGCACCGTCCCGGCACCTTCCGCTCCAGGGGTATAGGGCAGCGCCCGCCCGTGATGACCGCCCCAGTGGAAACCCGAGCGGTAGTAGATGTCCAGGTAGTTGACCCCGCAGGCCGCAACCTCCACCAGCGCCTCATCGTGCCGGGGCTCGGGCGCCTCCACATCCTCGTAGCGGAGCACCTCCGGGCCGCCCAGTTGGTGTACCCGGACGGCTTTCATTTTGGAGGACGCCGGGCCGGGCATTCCGGTAGCCTGTCAGAACAAACCGGATCGACTACGAGGCAAGGACTTGGGGCGGAGACTTCCAGCATCAGTCCAGCAGCGCCACCACCCGGGCCGGGGCGGACTCGGTCTTCCATTTGACCGGGAGGGCGATGATCCTCGCGGTGGCGCCGATCTGGTCGAGGTTGATGAGGTTCTCGATCTGGCAGGTGACCTTGGGCAGGATGGTGCGGTGGACCGTCATGCCGCTGTCGAGAATCTCGTCGGCATGCTGGTAGTCCGTACCCTTCTCCTCCTGGGCGAAGTCGTAGCCGATGACCGCGGGCTGCTTGTCGACGACCCACTGGGCAGCCTCCCGGGACAGGAACGGCGAGTCGTTCCACCAGGCCGGATCGGTGGTCTGGTGCCCCTTGGGCCAGTCGGTGCGGAGCAGCAGGATGCCCCCGGGTTCGATCGTGACCCCCTGCTCCGCCAGCGCCGCCTCGGCCCGTTCCATGTCCTCGGGCGTGATGCGCGCGCCGGGCTGGCAGCGAAACGATAGGTCCAGCACCACCGCCGTCCCCATCAGCGGCTCCAGCGGAAGCTGCTCCACCGACGGCTTGTCGCGGAAGAAATGGTGTGGCGAATCGATGTGGGTGCCCGCGTGAACGGTCAGCTCCACGAGGTTGGAGACGAACCCTTTCTCTTCCCAGTTGATAATGGGCTTGATCTTGAAATAGGTCTCGTCGGGGGCGAAGGGAGCCGAATCGCACTCCTCTACGGTCATGCTGAGATCGACGATGCGCATGGAAAAGGGCTCCTTTCCGCAAGACAAAAGGGTCGTGTCCTTATATCATTGCACGGTGGCCATTGCACGGCAGCCAATAGACACCACCAAGGAGGCAGCACCATGATCTATGAAGTGAGGGTCCAGACGGTGGATCCCGAGACTCGAGATGAGTACGTGAAGGCCTACAAGGAAGCCATCCAGTCCAGCAAGGAGGCGGGGTGCTACGGCGGTTTCATCATGTGCAGCGACGAGGATCCCGCGAAGGTGCTGGTTCTGCTCCACTGGGAAACCCGCGAGCACCATGAAAGGTGGCGCGGCACGCCGCCCCACGTCAAGTTCCGCCAGACCATCGACCCCTGGCAGACCGAGCCCAGCCTCGGCGACTACTACGTGGCGGAAACCATCTGACCGGTCGCCGGCCCCCTATCGATCCCCGCATGACGAACCGGAGGTTCCCCATGGACGTCGATCCCATCCGCTACGAGATGTTTCTCCATCGCCTGTGGGCGGTGGGCGAGGAAGGGCGTTCCACCCTCCAGCGCGTCACCGCCTCGCCCATCGTGGCCCAGGGCGGCGAGGTCATGAGCTCGTTCTATGACGCCAAGGGCACCATGGTGCTGGCCTGTTCCGGCCACCTGCGCTTCGCGGCGGCCACCTCGGACGCCATCAAGTACCTCATCGAATGGTACGGTGAGTCGCCCGGTTTCTTCGACGGCGACCAGATCTTTTTCAACGATCCCTACGTGGCCGGCTCCCACACCTACGACATGATGGTGGTGAAACCCATCTTCCTCGACGGACGCCTCATCGCGTGGATCGCCACCAGCACCCACACCGCGGACACCGGCGGCGTGCTGCGGGGCGCGGCGCTGGAGATATTCCACGAGGGCATCCGCATCCTGGGAGTCAAGGTGGTGGAACGGGGCGAGTTCCGGGAGGACGTGTTCCGGACCCTCACCGAGCAGTGCCGGGACCCCCAGTACGTGGGGCTGGACATCAAGGCGATGATCGCGGGCAACAACGTATGCGCCAGCCGCTACCTGAGCCTGGTGGACAAGTTCGGCCTGGAGTTCATCGAAGCGGCGGGGCAAAAGAGCCTGGCCGACGCCGAGGACATGGCCCGCGCCAAGCTGCGGTCCCTGCCCGACGGGGTCTGGCGCTCGCGCGTCTACTACTCCGCGCGCGAGGCCGACCAGTCCGATGCCGACATCATCGCCGTCATCTGCACCGTCACCAAGAAGGACGACACCCTGGACATCGACCTCGACGGCACCAGTCCCCAGACCTCGGGGGACACCAACTCGACCCTGCCGAGCACGGTGGCGCATCTCAACATCGCGCTCACCAACCAGCTCTTCTGGGACATCCCCTGGAACGACGGCAAGCTGGCGCCCATCCGCATGACGGTGCCCGAGGGTTCGGTGCTGAACTGCACCTTCCCGGCCGCCTGCGGCCTGGCGCCGATGATCGGCGGGATGTTCGTGGCCGCGGTGAGCGAATGCCTGGCAAAGATGCTCTTTACGGCCGGGCGGAAGGAAGACGTCAACGCGGGCTGGGCCGGCGCCTGGTACTCCGGCGGCCCGGGCTTCATGTACGGCGGCCACAACCGGGAAGGCCTGGCCAACGCCCAGGGGCTCTACGACGTGCACGGCGGCGGCCTCGGCGCCCGGCCGGACCGCGACGGCGTGGATACCGGCGGCCACATGAACATCCCCTCCGGCGGTATCTCCGACATCGAGCGCATCGAGATGCAATACCCGTTCATCTACCTCTCCCGCCGGCACGTGAAGGACGGCGCCGGCTTCGGCAGGCATCGCGGCGGATACGGCAGCGAGCGGCTGCTGTTCGTCTACGGCTCCACCGACGTCTCGGCCAACTACCGCCCTTACGGTGCGGTGCCCAACGGGTTCGGGCTGTTCGGCGGCTACCCCGCGGGCTTCGGCGGCAACCGGGGCCTCTACCGCACCGAGAACCTGCTGCAGCACCTGCGCGAGGGCGCCTATCCCACCGGCGCCGACGAGCTGCGGGGCCTCGACTGGTGCCGGCTGGACCTGCCCGACGGCTTCCGGCCGCGGGTGCAGATCCCCGAGCTGGCGTTCATCACGGACGTGACCCAGAGCGGCGGCGGGTTCGGCGATCCGCTGGAGCGAAGCCCCGCACAGGTTGAACGCGACACGCGGGCGGGCCGGACCAGTCCCGACGTGGCCGACCGGATCTTCGGCGTCCGGCTCGACGGCGGCGGCCGCGTGGACGGCGCCGCCACCGCGAAGCGGCGGGAGCAGCTTCGGGCCGAGCGTCTGGCCCGGGGGTCCGAGTCGTCCGCCGCCGCGGGCAACGGCGGCACCGGCGGCCCGGGCGGCGTCGACGCAACCGACGCCGAGGTCGTGCTTCACTTCCACGAGTACCTCCAGCTCGTGAGGGTCGGCGGCAACCTGGTCGTACGATGCCGCAAGTGCGCCCACGCGTTGTGCGGCGGCGGGGAGAACTACAAGAACGGCGCCGTTGAGATCACCATGGACCTCGAAGAGCTGGCCGGCGAGCGCGTGCCCTCGGGGGAGCCCTACCGCGGCGTGTTGCTGGGGTACGTCTGTCCCGGATGCGCCACGCTGCTGCAGGTCGACGTCTTCTGTCCCAGCCGGGACGACCAGAGGCCCCTCTGGGACATCCAGCTCGACTGCTCGGGACTGGAGTAGCGGGCGGGACAGGCGTGCCAATCGAGCCGGAAGCAAATTGCAAAGAGCCGGGCTCCTGTGATAACCCCGGCGGGTGTGCGGGACAGGTCCGTGAAAACGCGCGTAAAGCGCTGTGGTGCGTAACTCGGGTTTGCAAGCTTACCAGGAGGTGGACCATGCGGAGAAGAACGAGTTTGCGAGACGCTCTTGCGATGGCTGCGGCAGCACTGCTTCTGTGCCTGCTCGCGGGCTCCAACGCCGGCGCCCAGAAACTTCCGGGCAAGATTACCTGGATCGTTCCCTTCGGACTCGGGGGCGGCACCGGGACCTCGGCCCTGCTGCTGGCGCCGAAGCTTCAGAAGAAGCTCGAAGGCAACGGCGTCAAGGAAGTAAAAGTGGTGAGCCTCCCGGGGGCGGGCGGCACCGTGGGGACGAAGAAGCTGTTCACTTCGCCGGCGGACGGAAGCGTCATCGGCAGCATGCTGCCGGCGGGCGGGGTGGCGCAATCCGCGACCCGGGACGTGGGTTTCGACCTGTCCAAGTTTACCTACCTGGCCAAGATCACCACGGCGCCGCGGTTTCTGTTCGTGAAAGGCGACTCCCCCATCAAGACGCTCGACGCGCTGATCGCGGAAGGCAAGAAGCGCCCGCTGAAGGTCTCGTCGGTGGGTCCCGCCTCGGCCGGCTCCTTCGTGCTGGCCAACATCATCGACAAGACGGGCATCCAGGTGAAGGATGTCACCGGGTACAAGAGCGGGCGTTCGCTGGTGGTGGCGGTAGCCCGCGGCGACGTGGATACCACCATCAAGACCACCGGCGGCGTGATCACCTTCATCAAGTCCGGCGAGGTCCGCGGACTGGTGCAGCTCTCCTCGGAAAAGGACAAGGATCCGTTCTTCCCTGACGTCCCATCCGCGGAGAGCCTCGGCCGCAAGGACCTCATGGCCGGCGGCATCCTGTACATCCTCGTGGCCGCGCCGCCCAAGGTGCCGCAGGCCGTCGCGGACGTGCTGAGGAACGCCGTGCACCAGGTCATCAGCGAGTCCAAGGCCGAGCTCGAGAGCAAGGCCCAGGTCATCCACTCGCCGGCCACCGGCAAGGAGACGGCCATGCTCGTGAACAACCTGATCAAGGACTATGCAAACCTGATCGCCCTCTACAAGGCGCAGCAGAAGAAATAGCGGCGGTTGCCGTCTTCAGCGGCGTTGCGGGGGCTCCGGCCCCGATGGCTCATGGATGGAGCGTTGCCGTGAGCTTTCGGGCCGGGGCTCGCCGCGCGGATAAACGTGCCTGGCGATGCCTGCCACCAAGCCTCGCCCACCGTACGGAAAGCCTGTGTTCCGTGCTCCTGACCCGGAGTGTTCTGGAAGAGATGACCCGTGATTGAAGCCATCGGTGTAGCGCTCGTCAACGTTTTCGGATTCCCCAACGTCCTCGTGGTGCTGTTCGGCACCACGGTTAGCATGCTCTTCGGCGCGCTCCCGGGCTTGGGCGGCATCGTCATCCTGACGCTGTCGCTGCCCATCATCATGGCACTGGAGCCGGCGCTGGCCATGATGGTCTTCGCCGCCTCCATCGGCGGCATCACCTTCGGCGGGTCCGTCTCCGCCATCCTCCTCAACGTCCCCGGTACCGTGGCCAACATCGCCACGGTGTTCGACGGCCACCCGCTGGCGCGGCAAGGACGCGCCGGGTACGCGCTGGCCATCTCGGCGACGGCATCGGCCCTGGGGTCGGTGTTCGGCTACGTGATCTTTCTGCTGCTGCTGCCGGTGGTGCGCTCCGTCGTGTTCTCGTTCGGGCCGCCGGAATTTTTTCTCATGGCGCTGCTGGGGATCAGCCTGATCGCGTCGCTGACCCAGAAGGAGCCCATCAAAGGGCTTGTCTCCGCGGGGCTGGGATTCCTGGTGGCCTTCATCGGATACTCTCCCATCACCGGCGACGAGAGGTTCACCCTTGGCTTCCTGTACCTCTGGGACGGGGTCCACACCGGCGTCATCGCCATCGGCATCTTCGCCGTCTCCGAGATGTTCTTTCTGGCGGTCAAGGGCGAGGAGCTGGTGCAGCAGACCGAAGTGGTCCGCCCGACGGCCCGCGACGTGTTCGACGGCATCCGCTTCGTACTCGCCAACTCCTTCCTGCTGCTCCGGAGCGCGGTCATCGGTTGCGTGGTGGGGATCATCCCGGGGGTCGGCGCCAACGTCGCCGCCTTCCTGGCATACGCCCAGGCCCAGGCCACCTCCCCCAACCGCGCCAACTTCGGCCGCGGCGCGCCCGAAGGCGTGCTCGCCCCGGAGGCCTCCAACGATGCCAAGGACGGCGGCGCGCTGCTGCCCACCGTCGCTTTCGGCATCCCGGGAAGCGCGCCCCACGCCATCCTGCTGGTGGGCTTGCTGTTGCTCGGTTTGAACCCGGGGAAGGAACTGCTGACCACGCACCAGGCCACCGTGTTCACCCTGGTGTTGGCGTTGATCGCCGCCAACGTGTGGACGTCCATCCTGGGCCTGATCTTCGCCAACCACCTGGTGAAGATCACGCGCATACGGGTCTCGCTGATCATCCCCATCGTCCTCGTCATCAGCTTCGTGGGCGCCTTCGTCCTGCGCAACAATCTGGTGGACGCGTTCGCGGTGCTGGTGTTCGGTTTCATCGGCTACGGCATGAAGAAATACAGCTATTCCTTCATCACCTTCATCCTCGCCTATGTGCTGGGCGAGATCGCCGAGGTGTCCCTGTTCCAGACACTCTTGATATCCGACACGGGTTTCCTGATCTTCGTCACCCGCCCGGTCTCGCTGGTGTTGACGCTGCTCATCGCCCTGGCTCTGGGCCTGCCGCTGGCCGCACCGCTGAAGCGGGCGTGGCAGCGCCGCCAACTGCCGGACGCTCCATAGCCGCCGCCGGCCCGGTCGGGAAGCCACGCGCCCCATGACCTTCTACGCGGACCTGCACGTCCACTCGCGTTTCTCCCGCGCCACCAGCCGGAACTGCGACTTGGAGCATCTGGCCATCTGGGCGCGCAAGAAGGGCATCGGCGTCGTCGGCACAGGGGATTTCACGCATCCTGCGTGGCGCGCCGAACTGAAAGAGCAGCTCGTACCCGCGGAGCCCGGCCTGTTCCGCCTGCGCCCCGATCTCGAGCGGGCCGTCGAGGGACAACTCCCGCCGGCTTGCGGGGGCAGCCTCACCGCCGTGCGGTTCATGCTGTCGGTGGAGATCTCGACCATCTACAAGAAGGGCGACAAGACCCGGAAGATTCATCACCTGGTTTACGCCCCGGACTTCGACTCGGCCGACCGGCTGGTGGCGAGCCTGTCGAAGATCGGCAACCTGCACTCCGACGGGCGCCCGATCCTGGGGCTGGACTCCCGGCACCTGCTGGAGATGACGCTGGAGTCGGGACCCGGCTCGTACCTGGTGCCGGCCCATGTGTGGACCCCGTGGTTCGCCGCGCTGGGCTCCAAGTCCGGCTTCGACGCCGTCGACGACTGCTACGGCGACCTGTCGCCGCACATCTTCGCGGTGGAGACGGGACTCTCGTCGGATCCGCCGATGAACTGGCGGGTGTCGTCCCTCGACCGTTTCCGGCTGGTGTCCAACTCCGACGCCCACTCGCCGGAGAAGCTGGGCCGGGAGGTGTGCGTCTTCCACACCGAGATGGACTACTTCGCCCTCCGCCGGGCACTGGAAACGGGCGGCGGTTACGGCGGGACGCTG
>JAPOQB010000844.1 GCA_026710965.1 Deltaproteobacteria bacterium
CGGCTACGGCGCCCTGGGGTTGAAGGTGAGCCGGGACGACGAATTCCTGCCGGCATTGAAGCAGGCCCTGGCCGCTCCCGGTCCCGCGCTCATCGAGGTGCTGACCGACCTGGAGTACGTCTCCCCGACCACGACGCTGACCGAGGCCGCCGCCTCGGGAGCCTTGCAGCTCGGCTGAGGTGTCCTCTTGACCCTCCATCCGGGGAATTCTGACTGATTGCCGCCGGGCAAGATGGCGCCCTTCGCCCTGAGCGTAGCGAAGCGAAGTCGAAGGGCGCCATTTCTCACCCCGGCGGCTCACTCCCGGCCCAACTCGGCGATGTAGTCCCGCAGTCCCGCTTCGAGCTTGTACTCCGGCGCGTAGCCCAACTCGTCCCGGGCCCGGGTGATGTCCATCCGCGGGCGCGCGGGCGTGAGCGTGCCGCGGCTCAGGCGGATGTCCGGGAAGATCGCGTGGAGCGCCGCCTCGACGTCCTCCACCGTGGTGAGGGTGCCGCTGCCCAGGTTGTAGACCTCGTGGGACAGCGGGGCGGTGTGCACCGCCCGGGCGATGCCGTCGGCGAGGTCCTTGACGTAGACGAAGTCCACGGTTTCATAGGCGTTGAGCACCGCCGCATCCCCGGCCATGGCGGCCCACACGGCCTCCTGCACGGCCACGCCCGGGCCCCCGGCCACCGCCCGATAACCGTACACCCCGGCGAATCGCAACATCACCAGCTCGAACGCCTGTCTGGCGGCATAGGTCCTGAGCACCTGCTCGCACGCCACCTTCGAGGCGTTGTACACGCGGCCGCGGCCGTCCTGGGGCGAGTCTTCCCGGAGCAGCTCTCCGGCATCGGCATCCTGGTACACCGCCTGGGTGCTGGCATGCACCAGCCGGCTCACGCCGGCCAGGCGGACCGCTTCCGCCACGTTGAGGGTGGCTCCGAGGTTGATCTGGAAACCGGCGTATAGGTTGGGGATGTTGGACTCGCCGACCGACGCGGCCAGGTGGATGACACACTCGGGCCGGACAGCCAGAAAGGCGCCCATCAGCGCGGCCAGGTCGCAGATGTCTCCCCGAATCAGCGGCAGGTCCTTGCCGGTGACGTGGCGGATGTAATCCGGTTTCGGCACCACGTCGAAAAACGTCACCTCGTCCCCCCGCGAGCTCAACTCCGCCGCCACGTGGGAGCCGATCAGGCCGGCCCCGGTAATCAATACACGCATGATTTTTCCTTTCCGCCTGCCCCCACCGCTGGATTCCGGCTTTCGCCTGAATGACGCTGCGAGGTGTCGTCGCCCTGTCCGCACCACTCTATACCACAACCCGCCGGCAGTTCCATTTGTTCCCGGGTGGCGGGCGAGGCGTGCTTTTCATCACCAGCAAACCCTGTTACCCGTGACAGGTGATTACAGGCGGTTCAACACGGCGCGTCCATGCATCGGGCCGGATCTACTACGGCTGGTACATCGTCGCCGTCGGGTTCATCGCCAACGTCACCTCCTCCTTCGCCCTGGCCAGCACCCTGAGTATTTTTCTCAAGCCCCTTACCGCGGATCTGGGCGTGTCCCGCGGCGTCTTCTCGCTGCTGCGCTCGGGCGAGGGGCTCATCAGCGCGTCCATGGCTCCCGTCGTAGGGACGCTGGTGGACCGGCACGGCAGCCGATGGCTCGTGACCGTGGGAGCGGTGGTGGCGGCGGTCGGCTATCTTATCCTGAGTCAGGTCGAGGTCTTCTGGCACTTCGTCCTGGTGCGCTGGACCCTGGTGACCGTGGGCGACGCCCTGCTGGGTTACATGGTGATCAACGTCATGATCTGCCGGTGGTTCATCCAGAAGCGTGGCCGCGCCATCGCGTTCTCCAGCATGGGGATCGGGTTCGCCAAGATCGTCATGCCGTTCCTGGTGGCGTCGCTTCTGGTATCGCTGGGCTGGCGTCACACCTGGGCGCTTTTCGGTGCGTTGACCGTTCTGCTCGTGGCCCCGGCGCTGATCTACATCCGGCGCTCACCCGAGGACATGGGACTCCATCCC
>JAPOQB010000167.1 GCA_026710965.1 Deltaproteobacteria bacterium
CGAAAAGCCCGGGACGGAGCCCGAGGGTCTTGGGTGACGGGGAAATAGGAAGCCGCAGGAGGTACCCTTTCGCATGACTCATTCTCTTGGTGTTCGTTTCGGGTTGGCCGTGTTCTTCCTCGTCTGGGTGCCGCTGCTGGCGGCGACGGGGTGGGGGGCCTACTGGTTGTGGCTGCGGGCCGAGAGCCGCCCGCCCGCCGCGCTTCAGGCGCTTGCCTTGCGCGGGGACGCATTGAAGCTTACCGAAGCCGCTTCGGGTCTGGCGGAGGCGATCGACAGGTTCCTGCTCGAACGCGTCGTCGAGGCGCAGACTTGGGCAACCTCTCCGGTGGTGGTGTCGGCGGTGCACAAGGCGCGGGCCGCCCACGCGAAAGAGGGGTTGGACAACCTCACGATTGAGCAGGTCGAGGGCAAGTTCCGCACCAGAAAGAGCCTGGGACTCGCGCCCGGGGCGCGCGCATACTTGAGCGAACAGGTCCGGGCGTCCCCTCATTTCGCGGAAGTCTTCTTCACGGACGAGTTGGGCTTCAATGTGGCGGCGACGAACCCGACCTCGGATTTCGTCCAATCCGACGAGACCTGGTGGCAACGGGCCTGGTCGGCGGGATTTTCCGTGGGTGAAATCGAGTTCGACGCCTCGGCCAATGTATGGGCGCTGGACCTCTCGGTGCGCATTCATGATAGCAGGACCAGGAATCCGATCGGCGTGATGAAGGCGGTGCTGTCCGTACGCTTCACCCAGTTGTTCGCCGACCGTGTCGCGCGCCGGCTTTCCGCGCCGGGCCAGCTATTGCATACCCAGCTATCCGGTCCGGCCCTCGATGGCCGCGCGCCCGAATCGCAGTTCCTGATTGTCACCCGCGATGGGTTGTTGATCGCGGAAACGCGCTCCGGGCACGCTCGCGGACGCGTCATGCAGCCGGAGATCAGCCTGCTCACGGATGATTCGCTCATGCACCTGAACCCGTCCTTCGAGGGCGAGCGATCCGGTGCTTTCGTCAGCGCCCGGAGTCAGTCTCAGAATCGCCCGGACGTGCCCGCGCCGAGTTCACTGGTCGCTTTCGCGCGTTCGGCGAGCAGGGGCTTTTACGCGCCGGTCATCGAAAACTTTGCCGGTTTCGACTGGATGATCATCGTGGAGGCGCCGAATCTGAGTAGTCACACCGTTTTGCCGGAACTCGCCGGGATGCAGTGGGAGGATCAACAAGGTTGGCTACAGGATGTCCTGTGGCTCGGGGCCGCGCTATGCGCGTCGCTGCTGTTCTCTTCGATCATACTGTGCTGGCTGTTCGGCCGGTGGGTGCTGGCGCCCGTGCGCGCGTTGACCAATCGCGTGCAACGAATGGAGCAGGGCCACATCACCGGGAGGATCGAGCTTTCGTCGAAAGGCGAGTTCACCGAACTTGCCACCGCCCTGGATCGGATACGCAATATGATCGCCAAGATGGCGGACCGTCTGCAACGAACGACGGCGGGACGAACACAACCGGGAACCCCGGAAGGTGATCCGACGCGCCGGACCGGACCCGCCGGCAGCTAGTCATGACAGTCTAGGCACGGCGAACCGGCCGGTCCGGGAATGCCTGGGATGAGCGGAATGCTACGGGAAATCAGAAAGTTCTCCTGTATTGCCCACCTGCTGGCAGCTACAGCAGGGCTCACCTTGCTCCTCGGCGC
>JAPOQB010000518.1 GCA_026710965.1 Deltaproteobacteria bacterium
AAAGCTCGGACGGCCGCTGTCGTCCATGGCGACGATCTCGCCGTCGATGAGAAAGAATGCCGGGGCCGCCGTGCGCAAGGCGTGAACGATCTCCGGATATCTCCGGGTGATGTCGTCGCCCTTGCGGCCCAGTAGAGTCACCGTGTCATCCTGCCGCTGGGCGAGCACCCGGATGCCGTCGTACTTGATCTCGAAGAGCCAGTCCGGGTCGGAAAAGGGAGCGCCGCCCGGTGACGCCAGCATGGGCGCGGGCTTGCGCCGCGGCGTTGTTCGGGACGGGGCCTCGAAACGGCGCAGGGACTCGTCGAGCAGGCGGGCGCGCGGGCTCGGATCCTCACGCTCCGATACCGTCAGGCCGGATAGGATGGAGCCGGGAAAGGCATCCACCGGTTCCGCCCCGGCATCCGCGTCGTTCTTGCTGAACAGCAGCCATTCCTTGCGGCCAACGCCCATGCGCACGAGCATCCAGAGACCTTGCAGCTTGTAGCCCTGGAGCTCGATTTCCAGCGTGCCCCGCTCCAGTTGCTGAAGCGGGTCCGACGCGCCGAGCACTCGGTACCAGCCCCGGTCCCACAGAATCACGGCACCGGCGCCGTAGTTGTCCCTGGGGATCATGCCCTCGAAATCAGCGTACTCCACGGGGTGGTCTTCCACGTGCACCGCCAGTCGCTTCTCGTGGGAACGGATCGACAAACCCTTGGGAACGGCCCAGCTCTTGAGCACCCCGCCCATCTCCAACCGCAGGTCGTAGTGCATCGCACGGGCGGCATGCTGCTGCACCACGAACAGGCCGCCGTCCGAAGAGACTTGCCCCCCGAAGGACTCCGGAGTCCGCTCGGGATCGCGCTTGCGCCGGTATTGATCCAGTGGGGTCGACATGGCTTCTTGTGGATAACCTTATAACACGTAGAATTCTAAAGGTATTTCGTGTTAGACTCCAGCCGATTGCATTTGGAGGGACCATCATGGCAGCACGCGCCATCAGTTCCGGGACGATTTCCTTCGGTCTGGTTTCCATCCCCATCAAGCTTTACACCGCGGCCTCATCCAGCGGCATCGCATTCAACTTCCTGCACAACCGCTGCGGTTCGCGCATGAAGCAACAGCAGTTCTGCCCCGTGTGCGAGGAGATCGTGCAGCGGTCGGACCTCGTCCGCGGCTACGAATTCGCCAAGAACCAGTACGTCCGATTCGAGAACGACGAGCTCAAGGCGCTGGAGGAGGAGACCTCCAAGGTCATCGAGCTGGAGGAGTTCGTGCCGCTGGAGAAGGTCGATCCGGTCTACTTCGAGAAGACCTACTACCTCGGCCCCGACAAGGGCGGCGACAAGGCATACCGTCTGCTGGCGGACGCCATGACCGAGTCCAACCGGGTGGCGCTGGCCAAGTACGTGATGCGGGGCAAGGAAGGGCTGGTGCTGATCCGCGCGGTGCAGGGCGGACTCATGCTCCACACCATGTACTACGCCGACGAGGTGCGGGATTTCGAGGAGATCGACCGGGGCCAGACCGTCCAGCTCAAGGACGGCGAGCTGGACCTGGCCGTCCGCCTGATCGACGAGCTGGTGCGCAAGGAGTTCCACCCGGAGAACTATCACGACGAGTACAAGACCCGGGTCCTCCGGCTGGTTGAGCAGAAGGTGGAAGGGAAGGAGGTCACCGCGCTGGAGCCGCAGGTGCGCCAGAGCCAGGTGGTGGATCTCATGGAGGCACTCAAGGCCAGCCTGGAAAAGCAGGACGGCGCCGCCAAGCCCAAGGCCACGCGTCCGGCGGCGCGCACGCGCAAGGCGCCGGAGGCGGCCGGCGAGGTCACGTTCGACGAATTCCAGGTGGCGGTAAACGAATCCGGACTGGAGGTGGGCGCCGCCGAGCTCAAGAAGAGCTACAATGGCCTGACCTCTCTCGGGAAGCGCAAGAAGCTGGCGCCGGCCGACGTCCGCGGCAAGGTCGTCAACCTGCGCAAGGACCTGGAGGTGATCCGCTCCGATCCGGAGCTGTTCGGCGACGCGCCGAAGAAGCTCAAGGCCGCCCGCATACCCCTCACCGCCCGGGACTGGGAACGCTACTGACCCCGCCCGCCGGGGACAGACCGCGACATGGCACGGGACGCCACGGACAAGGCGCACCGGGTGATGGAGGAAGCCCGGCGGCTGCTGGACACATGCGGAATCGAGCGCCCGCCAGTGGACCTGGTGCGCATCGCACGCCATCTGGGCGTCCAGCGTATACGGGAGCTGGACATTCGTTTGGACGGCCAGCTCGTGGAGCTGGGCGACGGCGGCTACGAGGTCATCCTCAGCCGGAACGCCCCCCACACCCGACGGCGCTTCACCCTGGCGCATGAAATCGGCCACATTCTCGCGGCCTCGCCCGACGATGAGTCCATGAGCTGCGGCGACGCGGCCACCGAGGATCTCTGCAACCGCGTTGCCGCGGAACTGCTGATGCCGGGCCGCTTCATTGCCGATGCGGCGGCGCCCGAGATGGATGTGGCCGCCTTCCGGCGACTCGCCACCCGTTTCCAGTGTTCCCTCGAGGCCACGGCCTGGCGCATCCTCAACGTCGGAGAAGTCACTGGCGCGCTGCTGATCTGGCGCGTGGGGGATGGCGGGGGCATGGAGTTGTCCGCCTCGCCCCGGACCTTCGGCTTCGATACTCCTTTCGAGAACGGCGCCGTCCTTGATGGCGCCGTGCCGTTCGTGCGACAGTTGATGGGACAGGGCGAAGGCACGGTTACCTACGGCGGGGCGCCGGACGGAAGAGGCTACACCGGCGACTATATCCGCCCGAACAAGGCGCTGGTCATGTACCTGAGAACCGAGGGAGGGCGTCCAAACTCGAAGACTCCCCGCCGCTCAGGCGCACGGGGCCAAGGTGAATTGTTCGGTTAGCCGCGAGCCGGAGAGTGAGTCACGGAGTCCTTCGACTTCGCTTCGCTACGCTCAGGACGAACGGTGCAAGAGGTCGCGTTCAATCCCGTTCGTCCTGAGCGTAGCGAAGCGAAGTCGAAGGATGAACGCAATCTACCTCGAGATGCGCGCGATGCGGATCCGGGAGGAGTTGTCATGAAACCGATGGAAACCATCGACCTTGGGGCGTTGATCGAGAAGACCGGAGCCGAGGGCAAGGGACGTGCCGTGGTGTGGCAGGACTCCGAGTCCATCGCGTTCCTGAGCAGCGGGCGCAAGCGCCGCATGGATTTCCACGTAGACCCCAGCGACGAAGTGACGCTGGTGCTCAAGGGCGAGCAGCGCCTTCACTGCCTCACCGGTGACGGCGAGGAGAGGGTTGTGACCATGGGGCCGGGACAGATGACCCTCTGCCCGGGCGGCGTGCCGCATTCCCCGCGGGTCGACGCAGGCACCTGGTTCCTGGTGTTCGAGCGGGTGCGCAAGCCGGGCGAGCAGGACCGCTTCATGTGGTTTTGCGAGAACTGCGGCGAGAAGGTATACGAGGTGGACGTGACGGTGGGCAACTACAGCGACGACCCCGTGGGGCAGGTCCATCGCGAGTTCTACGGCGACGAGAGGCTCAGGACCTGCAAGGACTGCGGCAGCGTCGTCCCACCACCGGAATGATGGCGCGGATATCGGGCGGATGATGGACTACAACGAGGCGTTGGAACGGCTGGCCGCCGGTTACGGCAAGGCCGAGCGGGAGGTGGTTTCGACGTATTTCAACGCACCGCGGACGCCGGAGGAGCACATCCACTGGCTCAAGGCCCAGGCCTTCAAGGAATATTCGGCC
>JAPOQB010000845.1 GCA_026710965.1 Deltaproteobacteria bacterium
ATGCCTTCCCGTCCGCCGAGTTGCCCGTGGCCATGGTCACGCTGGACGCGGGCCTCGTGCTGCGGGGGGACGGAGGCCAGCGCACGGTAGCCGCGGAGGATTTCTTTCTGGGCACCATGACCACCACCTTGGAGCCGGGCGAGCTGCTGCACGAGGTGCGGGTTCCGGCGGCGGCCGCCGGCAGCGGCGCGTCGTTCCAGGAGGTGAGCCGCCGGTACGGCGACTTCGCGCTGGCGGGGGCGGCGGCGCTGGTGAACCTGGACCGGGACGGAACGGTGGCGTGCGCCCGGTTGACCCTCACCGGTTCCGTTCCCATCCGGGCCCGCGATGCCGAGGCCGCCGTGATGGGGGAGAAGCCGTCGGAGGCGCTGTTCCGGGAGGCGGCCCGCCGGGCCGTGGCCGGCATCGAGCAGGACTCCGACATGCACGCGAGCGCCGAGTACCGCCGCCGCGCGTGCCAGGCGCTGGCCCGGCGGGCGTTGGCCGAGGCCGCGCAAAGGGCCGCGGCGGCCATTGAGGCAGGTTCTTCATGAGCACGCGCAACATCACGGTACGGGTAAACGGGGTCGAGCGGCACGGGGAGACGGAGCCGCGCAAGCTCCTGAGCGATTTCATCCGCGACGACCTGGGCCTCACCGGCACCCACGTGGGCTGCGAGCACGGCGTGTGCGGCGCTTGCACGGTGCTGCTGAACGGCGATCCGGTGCGTTCCTGCCTGATGTTCGCGGTGCAGGCCGACGGGGCCGAGATCGACACCGTGGAGGGGTTGGCCCCGGACGCGGACACGCTGCATCCGCTGCAGGAGAAGTTCCAGGAACGGCATGGCCTCCAATGCGGCTTCTGCACGCCGGGTATCCTGCTCACCGCGCGGGCGCTGCTGCGGGAGAATCCTGATCCCGGCGACACCGAGATCCGCGAGTGGCTGAGCGGCAACCTGTGCCGCTGCACCGGCTACACGAACATCGTGAAGGCCATTCGCGAGGCCGCGGAGAAGATGTCGGGAAGGTAGCATGTACGGGAACTCGTGCCGCCGGCAATCCGCGATGACTTTGTAAGGGCGGGTTTCAAACCCGCCCGCGTGCCAGGTAGAGGAACGCCCATGCCCTACATCGGTTCGAGCGTGAAACGGATTGAGGACGTGCCGCTGCTTCGGGGCATCGGCAAGTATGTCGGCGACATCCGGCGGCCGGGAATGGTTCACGCCGCCGTCCTGAGGAGCACCCGCGCGCACGCGCGCCTGGGCGCCATCGATGCGTCCGCGGCGCTCGCTCTCCCCGGCGTCATCGGCGTGCTCACGGCCGCGGACATGCCCGGCCTCAAGACCATTCCCATGCGCACGGGCCAGATCGACGGGCTCGAGCGCTCGCAGCAGACGCCTATCGCCACGGACCGGGTGCGCTATGTGGGCGAGCCGGTGGCGGTGGTGGTGGCGCAGGATCGTTACGTCGCCGAGGACGCGCTGGAGCTGGTGGAGGTGACCTACGAGGAGCTGCCGGTGGTGACCGACGCCCGCGCGGCCATGGGATCCGAGGCGCCCCGGCTCCACGACGCGGTGCCGGGTAACGTGCCCGCCGACTTCGAGGTGGAAAGGGGCGACGTGAAGCGCGCCCTCGCCGAGTGCGACCTGGTCATCGAGGAAACCTTCGAGACCCAGCGTCACGGCGCGGTGCCGTTGGAAACCCGTGGCCTGGTGGCGGAGTTCGACGAGACCAACGGCATGCTCACGGTGTGGGGGCCGACCAAGATGACCCACACCAACTGGCGTATCCTCTCGGAGCTGAGCGGCATTCCCCAGAGCGCCATCCATTTCATCGAGCCGGCGGTGGGGGGAGGGTTCGGCGGCCGCGGCGAGTTCTATCCCGAGGATTTCCTGATCCCCTTTGCCGCCAAGCACTTCCGGCAGCCGGTGTGCTGGATCGAGGACCGCACGGAGAACCTCAAGGCCCTGAACCAGTCGCGGGAGCAGACCTACCGGATGCGGTTGGGATTGCGCAAGGACGGCACCGTGGTGGCCATGGACGCCGAGATCCTGTTCGACATGGGCGGCTATACCCGCACCCACGGCGGCGTGCCCATCGTCGCGTCATCGGCCATGTTGCGGGGACCGCTGCGCATCGAGAACTACCACTGCCACGCCTATTGCGTGCTCACCAACAAGACCCCGGTGGGCACCTACCGGAGCCCCGGCCGCTACGAGGCCAACTTCGTGCGCGAACGGCTGCTGGACATGGCGGCGCACCGGCTCGGGCTCGATCCCGCGGAGCTGCGGCGGCGCAACATGATCCGTCCGGAGGAGATGCCCTACGACCACGGCAAGACCCCGTACCACTACACCATCTACGACAGCGGCGATCTGCCGGGACAGCTCGAGGCGGCGTTGGACCACATGGGCTACGAGGAGCTTCAGCAGCGCTGCACCGCTGCCAAGGCGGAAGGCCGGGCCCTGGGCGTGGGCATTGGCTGCTTCGTGGAGACCAGCGGCATCGGCCCCTGGGAGTACGCCAGGGTGGAGGTCGGCAACAACGGCGGCGTGGTGCTTTACTGCGGCATCAACTCGGTGGGGCAGGGCATCGCCACCGCCCTGAGTCAGATCGTGGCGGACGAGATGTGCGTGTCCATCGATGACGTGAGCGTGGTGCACGGCGATACGGCCAAGGTGCCCTACGGTAACGGCAGCAACGCCAGCCGCTCCACCGTCATGGGCGGTAGCGCGGCGGTGGGAGCATGCCGGAAGGTGAAGGACAAGCTCCTGCGGCTGGCGTCCGCGGAATTGGAGATCGACGCCGGCGACCTGGAGCTGGCGGACGGCCGCATCAGCGCCAAGGGAGCGCCGGAACGGAGCCTGGACTTCGCCGCCCTGGCCCGGCTCGCGCTGCCGGGGCCGGCGCTGGCCCAGGGCTTCACCCCCGGCATCTCCGAGGAGGACTTCTTCGCCACCGACAAGCGGCCGTTCCCCTACGGCGTCCACGTCGTTCTGGTGGAAGTGGACCGGGAAACCGGCATGATCGAGATCCTTGATTACCTGGTGATGGAAGACGTGGGCCGCAAGATCAATCCCATGATCGTCGAGGGACAGATGGCCGGCGGCCTGGCCCAGGGCATCGGCGGGGCGCTGCTGGAGGAGTTCGCCTACGACGAGGAAGGCCAGCCCCAGTCCACCAGCTTCATGGACTATCTCATGCCCACGGCCATGGACGTACCCCCGGGGCGGTTCATCTCCACCGAGGACTTTCCGTCGCCGCACAACCCCTTGGGGGTCAAGGGAGCCGGGGAGGGCGGCATCACCGCCGCCGGCGCGGCCCTGGCCAACGCCGTCTCCAACGCCTTGGGGGTGGAGATCACCCGGCTGCCGCTCAAGCCGGGCTACCTGCTGGAGCTCATGGACGCGGCGGAGAAGGGCTGAGCACACATGGAAGCGCCCGCCATCGCACCCGGCGACATCGTCGACATGCATGCCCACATCTACCCCGAGGGATGCTTCGACGAGGTGCTGAAGACCCGGCCGGAGTTCGCCCTGGCCCGGTCGGCGCGCGGCATCTCGCTGACCTGCCGGGGCAGCCACACCATGTCCGCGCCCCCGGAGACCGATCTGCCCGGCCGCCTGCGGACCATGGACGAGGCCGGCGTCAAGGTCGAGGTGCTGTCCGTGGGCGCCCTCAACACCGGATGGGCTGGCCCGGCCACCGCCCGTCTCGTCAATGACGGCCTGGCCGAGGTGTGCCGGCAACATCCGGATCGTTTCCGTTTCGTCGCCGCGCTTCCGTGGACCGGCACCGCCGCGCTCATGGACGAGCTGGATCGGGCCATGGGGATGGGAGCCGTGGGGGCGGGCATCACCACCACCGTCGCCGAACACACCCTCGACGCCCCCGAGCTGCGGGAGTTCTGGCGCGAGGCCCACCGCCGCCGCCTCCTGGTGCTGGTGCACCCGACGTTCCCGCTCGACGGACCCGCCAACGACCGCGGCGAGTACCTCTCCGTGGGCTACCTTGGCGAGACGGCCATGGCCGCCGCCAAGCTCACCCTGGGCGGCGTGCTCGAAGAATGCCCTGACGTCCGCATCGTCTGGTCCCACTGCGGCGGCGGCCTGTGCATGGTGCTGGACCGCATCGACCGGGGCTACCGCCGCTACGAGAAGTGTCTGCGCCCCCCGAGCGAGTACCTGCGCCATTGCTGGTACGACACCGTCACCTTCTCCGGCCCCGCCCTCGACTGCGCCCGCGCCACCTTCGGCGCCGGCCGCCTGGTCTACGGCACCGACGAGCCCCACGTGCCCGACGGCAGCAAGGGCGTGCTGGCCGCGCTGCGGGGCCGGCCTTGGCCGGAGCCCGAGCTTGGAGGGGTTCTCAGCGGCAACGCCTGTCGGTTGCTGCAAATGCGTTAGCCGCCACCAGTCCGCCGCGTGGCCCGGCTTTTCGGGGGTTGGGGTGTATCTGCACAAGCGCTGGATCGCCTGGGACGGCAAGCTCATAGAGGAGGGTATGGATGACAAGCCAATCGTTGCTGGCGTTGGTACTGACTCTCCTTGTTACCGGATGCGGTGGTGGAGGTGTCTCAACAGGAAGTAACTCGACTGGTGATGGCTCGGCACTGTTACCAGTCGGTCCGTTGTCGTTACCGACTCCAAGCGTGACAGGAGATAGTACCAGTATCAGCGCGAGGACTTCCAACCAGGGGCATGGGATAGACCCTGGAGAGACTTGGGAGGATCACCGTTACTTCCTGAACCCACACCCGGAGCCAGGATTTCGAACCATTGCCGGATTGAGGTACACCATTCTCGGTCGATCGGACGGGATCACCTATGGTCAGGCCAAGGCTGGCCCCACCGATACTCTTGACGTGGATTTCATCGGAGATCACTGGCTCCTGCTTCCGCACGAGTTGCGAGCGATCCTTGAGCGGGGTGGGAAGGCTTGGACCTACCGACTGCTTGAGGACCCTAGCGGTGACGACCGGATCACCGTCTACACTGATTGGGCCAGCAACCATTGCCCTACGGCCAATACCGCCTGTGGAGGTCACCGCCTCCTGGCTCTAAAGAAGTCCAGATGGTTCGAGAACGGAGCGCTGGTGACCGACTTGGCAACGTGGTACCGGGGTCGGAGCATCGGAGTTCCCGTGGACAAGGACCAGGCTTACTTTGCCGCCCATGAAATGGGTCACGTTCTTGGCTTGTCCCATGACGGAAGCTCCCGTGGTGAACGAGTCAGCTCGCTGTCTCCGTACAGGTTGATGGGTAAAGGGTACAACGGTCACGAGATTGTCGTGCCTCACGAGAGCGAGCTCGTTGACTTGGCAGGTAAGGGGTACACGAGAGCAGGAGACTATCCGGATGGTTCACCTGACAATCCCTTCGAGACCTACAGTTATGCAGCCTGGGGTGAGTGGGCCGAGTGGGGAGTGAAGGTGGTCAGGGAGCTTTCCTTCAGCGTAAGTAGCCCTGCCGTAGACAACCTGCGTTTCGACGCCTTTGTGGAGGGCCCTCGAAGCACGGAGCCGTTGGGTCAGGGTGAGTACACGTGGAGAGGTTCACTACTCGCCGTAGACACTCTGACTGCTGAACCAGTCCGTGGGCGTGCGACGATCGAGCTGAGCGGTCAGGGAGGTACCGTAAGCTTCGATGACTTGACGACAGTGAAGTACATCGAAGGACCTGACGCTGACGACTGGCGTGAGTCCTCCTTGGAGTACGAGGTCCGGCTCGACCAGGACAGGTTGAGGTTCACGGATGATGGGAACAGGGTGGTAGGGGAGTTTCACGGCCCCAACCATGAAGAAGCGGCCGGGACCCTCAACGACCAAGTCAACCGGATCGCAGGCGCCTTTGGAGGTAAGCTCTGAGAAGTGGTTCGCGCCTTGGGTTGGATGGAATTCCATTCGGAGGAACTGTTTGTCTCGGCGGTCACCTCAATGCGCCGCCGCTCGGCTAGAGCCCGTACAACGCCCTCGCATTGTCATCGACGATCTTGCGCCGGGCTTCGGCGCTGACCCCTTCGTCCCTTTGCAGAATATTCAGCGCCTCCAGTTGGCTGGAGGTGTCCGCGTGGCCGTAGTCGGAGCCGATGACGATGTGGTCCTCGCCGGCGTATTGCAGGATGTAGGGCAGGTCCTCTTCGGTCTGGCAGGCGACGTAGAAGCGGTTCCGGCGCAGCACGTCCGTTTCTTCGTCCAGCTTCCGGGTGCCGGTGCGGTGGAGGCGGGCGCCCAGGTCGGTGATGAGGTAGGGGACCCAGGAGGCGGCGGCTTCGAGGAAGCCCCAGCGGAGGTCCGGGAAGCGCTCCGGCACGCGGCTGAGGACCAGGGCGTGGAAGGCGGTGATGATGGGCACCTTGGCCATCCACAGGGCGGTGGCGCGGGAGTGGAAGATGCCGCTGAGGGCGTGGTTCACGAGCCCCGAGTGAATGCACACCGCCATGTCGAGGCGGCTGGCCTCGGCGTAGACCGGGAAGTAGTCCTCGTCGATGGGCACGCGTTCGCCCATGAGTCCCTGCAGCAGGAAGCCGCAGGCGCCGTTGTCGCGGCTGAAACGCAGCTCCTCCAGCGCCACGTCCATGGTCTGCAACGGCAGCGTCGCCACCCAGCGCAGGCGCCCCTTGGCCTGGTGCCAGATGTCCGCCATCCAGCGGTTGTAGGCGCGGCACATGGCGATCTGGGTCCGGGGACGGCTAAGTGTGGCGAGACCCAGCAGGGTGGTGGGGTAGAGCACCTGGATGTCGGTGCCGAGCTCGTCCATGTGCTTGAGCCGCGCCTCCACGTCCCGCAGCTCGGAGGACTCCGGCGTCGTGCCGGAGCTGGCGGGCGGGAAGGCCCGCTTGGGCTCGAGGTTGCTGTCGAAGAGCCAGAAGTCGTTCCTGCGGAGCGGGTCCGACTGATCGGCCGCCTCGAGAATCCGCGGCTTGTGGCGCCGGTCCTCGCCCTCCATGTACTCCCAGGTTTCCTCGCACTCGATGACGTGGCAATCCGCGTCGATGACGGCCATGGCGCCCCTCCAGGTGCTAGTGTCCTGTCCGGCTAATTCGCATAATAATCTGCGGGTCTTTTTTGCCGTCGGCTGCGTTGCTCTTCCTCGCGTGGTGCCCGCCACTGCTCGTCATCGCGCCTTGCCGACAACAAAAAATCCTCCGCATCTCATCATGCGAATTAACCGGACAGGACACTATTCGTTGCCGCTACCCTCTCCAGACGAAGGCCGGCCCCTCGCTCCTTACCGCGGGTTCGGTCTGCCCGCATTGGGCGCAGTGGCGCAGGGTCTCGTCCTCGGCCATGGCCTCGTAGGCCTTGGCGACCGCGTCCGCGGGATCGTTGAAGTAGGCCGTGGTCTCGTAGAGCTGATGGGTACAGTTGCGGCACACCCAGACGAAACGGTCGTCCTCGTCCGGCCGCCGCACCCGTTCCACGACCAGGGTGTAGGAACCGTCTTCCCGGCGCGGCGAATGCGGCACGAAGCGGGGCAGCAGGAACATCTCGCCCTCCCTGAGCACCGCTACCTCCGGCTTGTTGTCCGGGGTGAGGTAGTGCAGGTTCAGCTCGCCCTCGAGCTGGTAGAAGATCTCGTCTCCCGGATTGATATGGAAGTCGGTGCGGGTGTTGGGTCCCCGGGTGACGAAGACGATGAAGTCCGAGTCTTCCCAGATGACCCTGCGCCGCCCCCAGTCGCCGCGGTTTTCGTCGATCCAGTTTCGCAGATTGAAGCGGGTGAGGTGTGGGAACATGACAACTCCTTTTCCCGGCAGGGCGCTGTCACGCGCCGGGTCCGTGCCGGGGGCTGAGACCGAGGGTTTCCCGCGCCCTGTCGGAGGCATAACAACAATAGTTCTCATCCGCCTGGAACGCCACCTGCGGCACCTCCGGGAGATGCTGTTCGAGCAGGGTGCGGGTGGGGGTCGTGAGATACGTGGTGGGCGCGCAGATGTTGAACGCCTGATGGCCGTCGAAGCTCGCTGCCAGCGCAAGACGACAGGCCGCGGCCGCGTCGAGCACGTCGATGTAGCTCCAGAAGCTTCCCAGGCCGCGACTCATCGGATCCTGCCGGCGCGCGATGAGCCGTTGGTACACGGCATCGTCGGCGATGCCGGCAAAGCGAAGGGTTGCGATGCAGGTGTTGCCGCGCCTGGCAAAGGCTTCGCACAGCTCCTCCCCCGTCAGCTTGGTCAGGCCGTAGGGATCCTGGGGCCGCCGGGGGTGGCCCTCGTCGATGGGAAGGTAGTCGGGAAGCGCGGGACGCAGGGGATAGTACAGGCCGTACACGGCCAGGCTGGAGCCCACGACGACCCTCGGAATCGCCAGCGACGCGCTCGCGGCCAGGACGTTGTAGGTCATGGCGACGTTGTATTGAAAGCGCCGGCCGTCGCCGGTGACGTCGGGCGCCTGCCAGGTCCGGGCGGCGCGGTCGTAGAGCCCTTGCTCGGTGTAGGGGAAACGTTCGCGGGCCAGATGGATCACCGCCTCCGCGCCCTTCAGGGCTCTCAGTGTGGCGTCCGGGTCGGTGAGGTCCACGGGCGCCCCCGCGTTGCCGGCGGCAAGGTCCACGGGCATGACCTCGTGGCCGTGCCCTGACAACGTCTCCGTGACCCGTTGTCCCAGCCGCCCGGCGCTGCCGGTGACGGC
>JAPOQB010000846.1 GCA_026710965.1 Deltaproteobacteria bacterium
AGCTTGGAAGCGACCGCCTCCGCGTCATCCTTTCTGAAATCGGCGACGACGACCTGAAACCCGTCTTCCGCGAGCGCGGCGCAGACCGAGGATCCCAGTCCGCCGGCGCCGCCGGTTACGATTACGCTTTCCGCCATGGTGGTGTGTTCCTCCTTGTGTGCCGTTCGTGTGCGGGAACACGAGACCCTCCGCGGTCATGTCATGCCCCGTTTCAGCCAGCCGATCCATATCCCGGCGGGCAAGGAAAAGCAAGGGAGCGCGCCGTCGCTCAACCGCCCCGGGAGGCATGGTAGGCGGCGAAGGCGCCTTCCCACCTGCGGCTGGACAGGCGCCACATGTTCGCCGCCAGCCGCTGGATCATGAACAGGCTGAAGCCCGCCCAGATCCCGAACAGGCCGAGCTCCAGGTGGAAGGCGGCGCCGGTGAGAGGGACGAACAGCAGCAGACCGCCCGCCAGCATGGCCCACATGAGAAAGCGCGTGTCGTGGGCGCCCAGGAGAAAACCGTCGAGGGCGAACACGATGCCGTTCAGGGGCTGGAACGCCACCAGCAGCAGGATCGCCTCGGTCCGCACCAGGTCGGTCACCGCCGTGGACGAGGTAAGGAGCGCCAGGAGGGGTTGCTGGAGCGTCAGGTAGGCCGCGCCGAAGACCGCGCCGCCGGCGCAGCCCCAGCCCACCAGCATCCAGCCCAGGCGTTGCGCCCGGCGGCCGTCGCCGGCGCCCAGGTGCCGGGCCACCAGCGTCTGCCCGGCCACCGCCAGACCGTCGATGGTGTCGGAACAGAAGATGAAGAGCTGGAAGACGATCTCGTAGGCCGCGAGATACACCGGCCCCATGCGCGCCACCATGGCGGTGGCGAACACCAGCGACATGCGCAGGCCCGCCGTCCGCACCGCCAGATCTCCCGCGATCCGGGAGAGGTTGCGGAAGCGTTGCAGCCGCAGTCCGCCGCGGTTCAGCCGGTACCGGCCCGTGTATTCCGAGAACAACAGCAGCCGCAGGTACAGGACGACGCCCAGCCCGTGGCCCACCACCGCCGCCACCGCCGCGCCGCGCAGCCCGAGGGCCGGAAACCCGAGACTGCCGTAGATCAGCGCGTAGTCCAGCACGATGTTGGTGCCGCTCATGAGGAAGGCCACCCGCATCGGCGAGAGGGTGTTCTGTACGCCCCGCAGGAAGCCCACCGCCGCGTAGATGGAGAAGAGCATCGGGATGGTGGCGCAGCGGATGCGGAAGTAGGGGACCCCCAGCGCGGCCACGTCCGGGCCGGCGCCCATGACCGCGTAGAGCTGGGGCGCGAACAGGAAGAGGAGGAATGCCACCAGCGATCCGCCGGCCACCGCCACCACAAAGGCGTGCCGGAAGATCTCACCGCACAGCGCGTAGTTGCGCGAACCGTACTGGCTCGCCACCAGGCTCGTGGTGCCGAAGATGAGGAACGCGAAGATCCAGCTCACCGCGCCGATGAGGCTCGTGGCGATGGCCTTGGCCGCCAGCGGCTCCACCCCCAGGTGGCCGATCATGGCGGTGTCGGCGATGTTCAGGACGGGCTCGCTGGCAATGGCCAGAGAGGCCGGAATCGCCAGCCGCAACAGGTCCCGGCCGTCCGATGCCGGCGGAACGGCCGTGGCGGACTCAGAAATGGCGCGGACCGCCTTGATGGTAGATGCGGACGTTGGCGGTGGCGCGGTCGAAGCGCCGGCGCAACCAGCGCTTGAACGCGTTCCGCGTGGTTGGAATGAGCATCAGGAAGCCGCAGGCGTCCGTCAGGATGCCCGGCGTGATCAGCAGCAGTCCCGCCACCAGGATGATCACCCCGTCCACCATCTCCTCCGCCGGAACGATGCCCTGGTTGAGGTTCCGCTGGATCTGTCCGAGGGTCCGAAGCCCCTCCAG
>JAPOQB010000848.1 GCA_026710965.1 Deltaproteobacteria bacterium
GGACATCGACGGCGAGCCCGCCGACCGTTACGGCGCGCACCAGCCGGCGGAGCAGGTCTACAGCAACGTCCTCTACGTCACCTGGTTCAGCGGCGGCCTGCGCGCGGTGGACGTGTCCAACCCGTATCAGCCCAAGGAGGTGGGCTACTACGTGCCCGAGCCCGGCAAGGGGCAGAACGCGGTCCAGAGCAACGACGTCTTCCACGACGAGAACGGGCTGTTGTACCTCATCGACCGCCTCGACGGGCTGGAGATCCTCGAACCCCAGGTGTAGGCGGGGTTTGGCAAGGCGCGAGTTTGCGTCCTTCGACTTCGCCTGTCCTGAACCCTTCGACGAGCGCAGGACAGGCCAGTCGAAGGGCTCGGGACGAACGGTCCTGAGCCGCGCCCGGACCTCACCGTACGGCTATGGCTAAGCAAGAAAGCGAACACGAGCCGACCGCCGCCTTGGCGCATCTGCGGGTGGTGGAGCTGGGAGACGTGCCCGCGGCCTACACCGGGCGGCTGCTGGGAGATCTCGGCGCCGATGTCGTCAAGGTGGAGCCGCCGGAAGGCGCGCCTGAGCGGAGGCTCCCGCCCTTCGCCGGGGACGTTGCCGGTCCCGAGCGGAGTCTCACCTTCATCCACGCCAACACGAACAAACGCAGCCTGGTGCTGGACCTCTCCGTTTCCGGCGACCGGGACACATTCACCAAGCTGCTGCTTTCGGCCGACGTGTTCATCGAGGCCACGCCGCTGGGCCGCCTGGAGGAATGGGGCTTCACCGACGCGTGGCTGGAGGAAAATCATCCCGCGCTGGTGACGGTCTCCATGACGCCCTTCGGCCGCACCGGCCCCTACCGGCACTACAAGAGCAGCGACGCCATCACCAACGGCGCCGGCGGCTTTCTCTACAGCCAGGGGGACGACGAGCGCGGTCCCTGCACCGCGCCGTCCCACTCGGCCTACCAGGTGGCCGGCTGCGTGGCCGCGACCCTGGCCGTGGCCGGGGTGCGGCACCGGCGGCGCAGCGGCGTGGGCCAGCGGCTGGACGTCTCGCTGCAGGAAGCGTTGACCTTCACCAACAGCAGCTCCATCGCCCGCTACACCCTGGAGAACCGCATGGGGCGCCGCCCCGGGGCCAAGACCTACGGCGGCTCGGTGACCAACATCTACCGCTGCAAGGACGGCCGCTACGTCCACTTCACCGCCAACCTGCCGCACATGTGGCGCGAGCTGACCCAGAACTGGATGACCGGCACGATCCTGTCCGAGCCGCAATGGGAGGACGTGAACTACCGCGACAACCGGAGCGACGAGGCCTCCGCGGTGGTGGCGGAGTTCATCAGCGGCTTCACCGCCGACGAGTTCGTGGCCGAGGCCCAGGGTCGGCATCTCTCCGCCGCTCCGCTCAACACCGTGGGCCAGTTCGTTGAAGGCGAGCAACTGGCCGCGCGCCACTGGCTCCAGGAGATCGAACACCCGGTCATCGGCCGCTACCGGGCGCCGGGCTTCCCCATGCGACTCTCCGGGACGCCCATGCGGGTACGCCGCCCGGCACCGCTGCTGGACCAGCACCGCCAGGAGGTGCTGGCCGAGCTGGAGCAGGGCAAGGAACCCGCCTCCGTTCGCCCTGAGCCCTCCGACCAAGCCCAGGACAGAGAACCCGTTCGTCCCGAGCGTAGCGAGGCGCAGCCGAGCGAAGTCGAAGGGCGCAAGTCCACAGCTACTCGGCCGGCGGAGCCTGCGGACGCCATGCTGTCGGGGCTCCGCATGGCCGACCTGACCCAGCAGTTCGCCGGCCCCCTGGGGACGGAGTTCCTGGGTTACTACGGCGTGGAGGTGCTCAAGATCGAATCCAACACCGTGGCGGCCCGGGGCCGGCTCACCGCCGTACACGCCGACATGAACCGGGCCAAGCTGGGCGTCACCCTGAACCTGCGGCATGACCAGGGCAAGGAGCTGTTTCGCCGTCTGGTGGAACGCTCCCAGTTGGTGGTGGAGAACTTCAGCGTGGGAGTCATGGAGCGGCTCGGCTTCGACTACGAGTCGCTACGGCAGATAAACCCCGGCATCATCCAGGTGTCCATGCCCGGCTGGGGCCGGGAAGGACCGCTCCGCTCCTGGGTGGCCTGGGGCTGGCAGCTCCTGGCCTACACCGGGCTCATGCGCCTGTGGGGCTATCCCGAGTCGCCCATGCGGGCGCGCTGCAAGATCGCCTGGCCGGACCGGGTGGGCGCCATCACCATGGCCCTGGGCGTGGCCGCGGCGGTGGAGCACCAGGAGCGCACCGGGGAAGGGCAGTTCATCGAGGCGTCCATGCTCGAAGCCCAGGGCGCCATGATGGGCCCTGCCATCCTCGACTACACGGTCAACGGCAACGAGTGGGAGACGCTGGGATACCGGGAAACGCTCGGCGACATCTACGCCCCGTACGGCTGCTACCCCTGCGCCGGCAACGACGACTGGATCATCATCGCCTGCGA
>JAPOQB010000850.1 GCA_026710965.1 Deltaproteobacteria bacterium
GAGGGCGACGGCAAGGGCCGGACCAAGACGCCCAAGGCGAAGAAGACCAAGGTCAGCTTCGAGAACCTGGAGGCGGGCCGGACCTACAAGGTATGGGTGCGGGCGCAGAACGAGGCGGGCAAGGGGGAGCGGGGCCATGCCACCGTCACCCTGCCCGAGGCTGAACCCCCGCCGGACCAAGGAGATCAGGGTGAGGGTGAGCAGCAGGACGGAGAGCAGCAGGACGGCCAGTCGGGGCAATAGCCCCGGCGCGGCCTGCGGAGGGAATGGCCGCCAGCGTGGGAATGCCACCAAGCCCGAGACAACAAGAACCGGGCAGGCTCCAGAACTCCCGGAGCCTGCCCCGTCCGGTTTCAAGGGGGTGCCGTAGATGCCGAGACAGCGCATCAACTACTTCAGGGACACCTACGTCTTTCCCGAGGACTTCCCCCAGCGCCTGATACGGTTCAAGGAGGAGTCGCGCCTGCCGTGGGCGGAGATCGCCCGCTGCATCGGCACCTACGCCCACACCGTGTGGCGCTGGAAGGAGGGCCTGGGCCGGCCCAACGCGCAGCACATGATGGCGCTGCTGAAGCTGGCCGACGACCATGGCCTGGGCCACCTGTTCACCGACTAGGGGCAAAGACAGCCGAATAGAGACGGGAAACGCGAAAAGGCCGCATATACGGTAGTAAGAGGGGAATACACCCGCTGGTGGTGTATTCCCCTCCGCGTTTTCTAGGCCGTACCCGTCTCCGGCTTGCTGAGCATCACCCCGTACCCCCGCTCGTCCACGATGTGGTTCACCGACAGCCGGCCCCGGCTGTCGTAGCCGCTGGTGTAGGCGAATTCGACCTCAGCGCCCCAGGGTACCCGCCCGCCGGTGCGGATCGTGCCAGCCCCGGGCCCGCCGGCGCCCTTGACCACCACGCCGTTACGGGAACCCTTCTTCCAGGCCATCACTTTGAGCTCCACCGGGGCCACCAGTTCCTGTGTAGTAGGTGCGAACAGCACCTCGTACAGCCGCCGCAGCACGTCCCCGGACGGGGTGCGCTGGCCGTTCATGATCTGGGAGAGATAGGAGACACTGATGCCCGCCCGCCGGGCCACCTCGTTCTGGCTCCAGCCGTGAGCATCCATGCGCTCCCACAGGGCTTGCGGGTCCACGGTGGGAAGCTGGGCGGCCTCGGCCTTGACCGGAGCCTCCAGGACGGACTCCATCCGGGCCTGGGCGGCGGGACTCAGATGGCGCTGGCCTCGCGACACCTGCACCACGTACCCATAGCTCAGTCCCGTCCGGTCGGCCACCTGCCGCAGGGTCAGGCCCCGCTCCCTGGCCCGCTCCCGGACGTAGCTGCTTTCTCCGCCTTGCACCACGCCGCCCTGGCGATAGACCACGCCCTGGCCGGGGACCTCTCCCAGGACGGCCATCGCCCTTTCCCGCAGCATGGGGGTCCAGGGCCGGCGCCCGTTGGCCACAGAGCTCAGGTGCCCGTAGTTGACGCCCATCTGTTCCGCCAGTTGCTTCAGGTTGAGGCCGCGCTTCCTGGCCGCCGCCCTCAGTTCGCTCTCGGGCTTGCCCTGGTTCTGTCCTTTGTCCTCCTCGCCGTGATGTACCTCCGGGGCTTTGCCGGTGGCCGATACGGGGATGTCGTTGCCGTTGAGCGTTGCCGTGGTGGTGTCTACGCTGGTATTCGCCTTCATGTCGCTTCCTCCGAAACGCAGAAAGCGGGGGCCGGTCTCGTTCGATTCGAGACC
>JAPOQB010000217.1 GCA_026710965.1 Deltaproteobacteria bacterium
CACGTGGCCGTCGTGGAGGTGGACCCGCGCACCGGCAAGGTCGAGGTGCTGCGCTACCTCATCGTGGGCGACAACGGCACCATCATCAACCCCGGCGTGGTGGACGGACAGATCTACGGCTCCGCCGCCCACGGCATCGCCGTGGCTCTGGGCGAAGGGTTCGTCTACGACGACGAGGGACAGCTCCTCACCATCACGTTGACCGACTACGGCAAGTGTTCCACCGCCGAGACCCCCCACGTCGAGGTGGAGCACGCGCCCTCGCCCTCGGCCTTCACGCCGCTGGGACAGAAGGCCGCCGGCGAAGGGGCCGCCATCCCCTCCCCCGCCGCCATCGCCAGCGCGGTGGAAAACGCCCTGGAACCGTTCGGCGTCAAGATCCGAAACCTGCCGCTCACCCCCGAGCGTGTGTGGCAATTGATTCAGGAGGCCCAGGCATGATCCCCGGCGCGTTCGACTACCATGCACCCGCCTCTTTGGAGGAGGCCCTGTCGCTGCTGTCCGCCAACGTGGACGACGCCAAGGTCCTGGCCGGCGGCCAGAGCCTGCTGCCGCTCATGAAACTCCGGCTGGCAAAGCCCGAGGTCATCATCGACATCGGCGGCCTGTTCGAATTGAACTACATCCGCGAGGACGGCGACCACATCGCCATCGGCGCCCTGGCCACCTACACCGACGTGGCCGAGTCCGAACTGATCCTGAGCCGCTGCCCGCTGCTGGCCCAGACCGCCGTGGTGGTGGGCGACGTCCAGGTGCGGAACCGTGGCACCGTCGGCGGCGGACTGGCCCACGCCGACCCGGCCGAGGACCTGCCCGCCGCCATCCTGGCCCTCGACGCCGAGCTCAAGGCCGCCGGCCCCGACGGCGAGCGCTGGATCCCCGCCGCCGACTTCTTCATCATGATGCTGACCACCAGCCTCATGCCCGAGGAACTGCTCACCGAGATCCGGGTGCCCGCCCGGGACGGCTACAAGACCTCGTACCAGAAGGTGTCGCGCCAGGCCGCGGGCTTCGCCATCGTCGGCGTCGCGGTATGCCTGAAAGAGTCCGCCGACGGCGTCTGCGAAGACATTTCGGTAGCCGTCACCGGCATGACCGACGTGGCCTTCCGGGCTGAACAGGTGGAAGCCGCGCTACGGGGCCAGAAGCTCGACGACAACACCATCACAAGCGCGGCGGCACTGGTCACGGACGGCATCGACCCCATCGAGGACGTCAACGCCACCCCGGCGTATCGCGCGCATCTGGCGCAAGTGTACGTGGAAAGGACGATTCAAGCGGCTCGGGCGGGGTAAGGCTACAGCCACAGAGGTCCTTCAGAGTCAAAGGGCAGGAGGCAGCCGCCATCGGTCACCGTGCCCCATCAATACATCAGGAGAAACTCCGATCAAACTCCGCCGGGCCAAACGGCGCCCTTCGACTTCGCTTCGCTGCGCTCAGGGCGAACGGGATTGTGGTCATCCCTCAACCACTTAACCGTTCGCCCTGAGCGTAGCGAAGCGAAGTCGAAGGGCGCCGGCACAATTGATCAGAGTGTTCTTGGGTCTTATACCTCCCGCACGGCACCCGAAGCGCTCAACACAAGAGAAGCCACGCCGCACGCGATCAGAACGCCTCCGAACACCACGGTTATCTTGCTGGTCCCCACGTTGGGGATGAACACGAACACGGTGACCAGGGTTCCAAGCACGTTTCCCATGGTGGAGACGCCATACACCGCCCCGGTAATGCGGCCGCCGTACTCCAGTTCCTTGAGCAACAGGCGAACGAAGAAGGGAGAGAGGGCTGCCAGAAAGGCCACGGGGAGGAACGTCAGGACTACGGAGGCGAGCATGATGCCCCAGAAGTCGTAGCCGACGGACAGCATGATGACTTCCATGACTCGGTTCGCCAGGAACGCCACGAGGATCAGGTACACTCCGACAACGGAGAGCACGCTCGATACGATCCAGATTTCCCGGGACCGGTCGGCGATGATGCCACCCACGGTGTAGCCGACCATCATGGCGAAGAGCACAACCGAAATCAGGCAGGCCCAGGTGGTGATGCCGCTGCCGAAG
>JAPOQB010000851.1 GCA_026710965.1 Deltaproteobacteria bacterium
GCGACGGCGGCGCCCCCACCAGGCGGAAGTCGCCGCCCTTGGCGAGGGAGGCGAAGATGGCGTTGAATCCGGCTTCGGTGCCCGAAAATTCCATGCCGACATCGGCCCCGGCGCCGCCGGTCATGTCGCCCACCACCCGCGGCAACTCCTCGCTGCCGGCATCCACCGCGCGGTCGGCGCCCATGGTTTCGGCCGCCCGGAGACGCACCGGGTTGATGTCGCAGGCGATGATCCTGCCGGCGCCCAGCGCACGCGCGGCCGCCACCGCCATCAGTCCGATGGGGCCGCAACCGTTCACCAGCACCGATAGCCCGGCGACCCCGGCGCCCGCGAGGCAGGCGTGGACGGCGATGCCGAAGGGCTCGAGCATCGCCGCGGTTTCATGCGGAAGACCGGCCGGGTTCACCCAGGCAATGGACGCCGGTACGGTCAGGTACTCGGCGAACGCACCGTCGATGTCGATGCCCGGGTAGCGCGTGTTCTCGCAAAGATGGGCGCGTCCGAGCCGGCAGGACCGGCAGCCGCCGCAAAATATGTGGCTTTCCAGGCTCACCCGGTCGCCAACCGCGAGGCCCTCGACCCCCGGGCCGGCGGCATCGACGGTTCCCGAGACCTCATGTCCCAGGACCCGTGGCAAGACCATCCGGCGCGCCATGCGCGGCGCCCAATTGTAGATCTGCAGGTCGGTGCCGCAGATCCCCGCCGCACCCACCCGGATCAATATTTCGCCGGGTCCGGGGTCACGCGGCGCCATCTCGCGAAGCGCGATGCCGCCGACCTCGGGAGCGATCTTCTGAAGGCTCAGCAAGGCTCTCTACAAGTGATAGATGTCAACCGGCCCTTCAAGCCGGTCGTCGATGAAGGTGATCTTCTTTTTCGCGATCTTGAGCTCGCCGCCGATGCGCCTGAACCCGAAGTCGTAGCGGCTGCCGCGGGTCGCCGCCCCTTTCTTGCCGTAGACGTGCACGATGCAGTTGGCGGTGGCCTCGATCGCGTCTCCCTCCGCGCGCTCCACCAGCACGTTGCCGATGACGTGCACCGTCCGGTCGAGAGGAAGCGAGGCCCAGGACTGGCGTGACTCTATCCGGAACACCCGGTCTTCGAGCCGGCCGCGGTTCTTGAGATAGATCAGGTTGAGCTGGGTCTCGGGGTCGGTGGTGGTCTCTTCCTCGTTGGCCCAGGCCGGCGCCCAGTACACGGCGTCCTCGGCATAGAGCTCGAGCCACTCATTCCAGCGGCGCCGGTCCAGCAGCATGGCCTCGCGGTTGATGAGAGCCGTGACCTCACGCTCCAGCGCCGGGTCGATGCCGTTCGTGTTCATGCGGCGCCCGCCCCATTTTCCAGACGATCCAGCCAGGCGCGGTAGAAACCGTGGAACATTCCTTCGTGGTCCCAGTCGGGGCAGGACGACGCCGGCTCGAAGCCCAGGTCACGGGCGCCCCGGTCGGGGCCGGCGACCAGGTCGGACAGGCCGCGGGTCATGTCGTTCCATTGGCTGGGCGGTCCGAGAGAGCCGTCCTGGACGGCTTCGAGCGCGGCGGCATCGTCCGACGTCGCCATCCCGGCGGTCAGGTAGAAATCCTCGAACTTCCTCAGGCGAGCGGCCCGCGCCGTCGGGCTCTCTCCCTTGGGAGCGATGCAGTAGACCGAGACCTCGGTCAAACCCGGCGAGATGGGTTTCACCAACCGGATCTGCGTCGACGGGTTGTCCATCAGCATCACGTTGGGAAACAGGTAGAGGTTGCGGCCCCGGTTGAGGATCCAGTCGACCTCGGCCGGCTCGAGATTCTCTTCGAGCCACGCCCGTGCCTCGTAGATGGGGCGGACGTGTGGCGTGACGTGCAGCGCCCAGAGCCCCATGTGCCCGTTGCAGAGGTCGTAGGTGCCGCTGGGCACCTTGCCCTTGATGCGTCCGGACTCGGTCCGGCCCATGCCGGCCGTGGCGTCCCGAGCTTCACGCTGGGCCGTGGTGGCGGCGAATACGCTGTGGAGGGTGGTCACGTGGTAGCCGTCGACGCTGTTCTCGGACTGCAGCTTCCAGTTGCCGTGGACCACGTAGGTGGAGCAGCCGGGAACGACTTCCAGCCCGTCCCGCGCCTGGTCGGCCAGCAGGTCGATCCAGCGCGCCGCCGCCGCCAGATGGTCCCGTAGCGCGGGCACATCGCTTCTCAGGCTCCCGAACACGAACCCCTTGTAGGAGTCCAGGGCGCCGATCCGGCGGAGGTCGAAGCGTCCGCCCGACCGGTCCGAGGCGGGGTAGCCCGGCTCCTCGTTCTTGATGCTGATGCAGCGTCCGCCGCGGTCGTACACCCAGCCGTGGAAACGGCAGGTGAGCACATTCGCGTTTCCCTGCTTGAGCGGGGTCACCACGGCGCCCCGATGGGAACAGGCGTTGATGAAGCAGCCAAGCGAGCCATCGGTCTCGCGCATGACGAAAACCTGCTGCCGGCCGATCTCCGTCGCCCAATAGTCGCCCGGCTTCTCCACCTGGCCTTCGTGGCAGAGAAAGACCCATCCGCCCTCGAAAATCCGCTCGATCTCGGCCTCGAAGACCGCCCCGTCGGTATAGATCGAGCGGTCGACCCTGAACACTCCCTCGTCGACCCGGTCATCGACCAGGTCACGGAAGCGTATACGGCTTCGAATGGCTTCGGTCGTGGACATCACTCACTACTCCTTTTGTCGGAAAATATAGGAGGTGTTCAGATGAATCAAGGACCGCCGCAACCGATGTTGGCCGGCGTCAGGGGTGCAACGCCGTAGACTGGTTACGATCTTACTGTCATATTATACTGAAAAGTGTTACTTTACGGATGTCATGTATGCACTTGATGCACCACGTGCTCGCGATGTCGTCGCGGATCTGGCGGCTCGCGGCCAGTATCACTTTACCTTAGCCGAGCTTCGGCCGACACTGGGCGTCTCCGACGAGGCGGCGAGGCAGGCGTTGAGCCGTCTGGCGGCCAGAGGCGAGATCGCAAGCCCCGGGCGCGGGTTTTATGTCATCGTGCCGCCCGAGTACCGGAGGCTCGGCTGCCTGCCGGCGGATCAGTTCATCCCGGCCCTCATGGAGTGCCGAAGGGTCCGGTACTACACCGGGCTCCTGTCGGCTGCACAGTACCACGGTGCGGCCCATCACCGTCCCCAGGAATTCCAGGTCATCCTTGAGAAGAACAGACCGGCAATCACCTGCGGTTCCGTCAGGGTGGCCTTCGTCGCGCGCCGCAACATGGATGCCGTGTCGGTGCAGAGCTTCAACAATCCGCGCGGAACGGTTCTGGTCTCGACCGTGGAGGCGACGGCGGTCGATCTGGTTGGATACATGCACCGCGCCGGTGGAGTCGATCAGGTGGCAGGGGTTCTGTCCGAACTCGGTGAGGACATGGACCCGAAGCGCCTCGTCGACGCTTCGAAGACGGCTTCCATCCTTTGGGCCCAGCGTCTGGGTTACCTCCTCGAACATGTCGGTGCCGGAGACAAGGCCGTTCTGCTCAAGGATCGCGTGCGCAGGGCCGCGCGAAACTTTACCAAACTGCTGCCGGCCGCAAATGCCGACGGTGCACCGCGATCGAAAGACTGGCGGCTCTACGTCAACGCGGATGTCGAAACGGAGGCATGATCCAGCGGGACTAAGGACGGGTGACGTTCGGCTGCCGTTTCATGTCCGAGGACGTTCCGGCGATTCGCCTGCGCCTCAGGCTCGCGATCAATACACGAGAGCATTTTGCCCTGTATGGCTTCGCCAGACGGTCGTTCTCGGTGGAATCAAGGTGGTATTCTGGAAGGTCGGACATCGCAACTCTCGAGTTCGACGAGATCCTGGCAACCAGGCTGAGAGGCTCTATCAGCGCCGAAAGGGCCGGGATCTGTTGACGTGGCAACAGGGCTCGATGATGGGCGGACCGATCCCCGGCAAATCGTGGAAGCCTTTCGGCAATACTTGACCCACGAAGCGCATCGGGTCACGCGCGGAATGTTCGAGGGCAACCTCGCAGGCAAGCTCGGCGACCCGCGATTCAATGCCGACATGAGCGTCCTTCTGACTTAGGGCTACGAGTGACACCCGGCGGAATCGGCACGAGCGATTTCCGAGCGGCTGATTGCGCTCCTTCCTGCGCAGTAATCAATCCTTCTCGAATCCTTGGCTGTCGAACTTCAGCGTTCGGCCATTCTCGGTGACCGTGCGCACCACATTGTCGGGGGCTCCGTTGGGGATATCGGCCTCGATATCCAGTGTGACTCGCACTGTCGCGCCCATCAGGCCGGAGAGGTGAGAGATGACTTCATCGGCAATGCGGCTTGCGTCGCGCCCGACGCGCGTCTCGTCCAGCGAAACTGACCCATGAAATCGCTTTGGCAGCGCAGTAGAAGCTTGGCCCTCGCCCGGCTGTTTGTCGGATACGGAAGTAGTCGCCGGCGTTTCTCCCGGCGTTCCAGCGGGAGGTGTGCCGGGTGACACGCCACTCAGAGTCGTTTGGGGTGTTTCCGCTTCCTGTTGCTTGAGTGCTGGTTCCGGCTTTACGAGCAAGCCGACGAGATTGTCGTGAGATACGGGGACCAAATTCCCGCAACGGAGTCCCCGATACCTCAAAGCGGTCTCGTCATAGCTCTCCGCGTAAGCGAAAGAATCTCTGCCCCAGGTCAAGAGGCCGAGGCCCTCCCGCATGGCATCGAGCAAGACGGCGGTGTCCCGAAGCCGCGGCAAATAGAGATATCGGGCGAAATCCTCCACCAACTGTCTGATTTCGACATGATCGCCGCGCCAGAGGGGGATCTGATCTAACTCCAGACGAAGTCGTGTCGCCGCGAGGCCCGCTATGAGAAGCTCATCGTTTTTCAATTTGCGACTAGCGCGAACGGCAAGTCGTTCCTGCCCAGATAGACGGAAGCTCTGCCATTCTATCGGGCTCTGAGGTGTCGTTTGTTGGGGTACCAATAGCCACTGGTACGTTTCCGGCAGCCGCGCATTCACGGCGCTGTCGGCGCTGGTCTTCTGTGTCTCTGCCTGACGGACTTGATGGGGTGTCAGGTCCAGTTCGTCCCTTTCGTCGAGGATGGATTGCCACGCAAGGTACCGGCGGACCGCATCGTCGAGATCCTGAAGCCGTGTTTTGTCCGCAGCCATAAAGACGAGCGTGTTGCGGTACAGCCGGGGTGCGTTCCCCCTTGTCTCGAACATTGTCTTTGCCGCAGCTTGCGCCGCGCTTCCGGTGTCGCGGCTATGCGGGTACTCGGCTCCCAAGACTACAAGGCGGGTGTCTAAATCGTCTGGTACATCCTGCCCGGACTGGGGCAGGGCGTGGATTCTTGCGAAGTCGCCCTGGTTGCGAAGGTCGGCACGGAGGCGCTCGTCCAGTTCCCGGTTCACTCGGTCTGAGTCGGATTCGAGCTGCTGCGCCCTATCCTCCGCCAGCTTGGTCACAGTCGGCTGGGTCGAGTACCAGTAGCGTGGGCCATCCTGGTAGAGATAGGTGGCCGCGCCGCTGAGGCGTCGCAGCGCATCGCCGAAAATCGCGGCAGATTCACCCGGCATAACACATCCGAGCTTGACACGACGGTCCTCAATTCCCCGGTTGGACACCGTCGAGCCGGGCGCCGAGCCCAAGTAGACCGTGCGCGCAGTTCGACGGCATGCGGAAAACTTGCCGAGGTTTGGCAC
This sequence comes from Deltaproteobacteria bacterium, assembly GCA_026710965.1. GTDB lineage: Bacteria > Desulfobacterota > Binatia > UBA9968 > JAJDTQ01 > JAJDTQ01. The sequence goes on from JAPOQB010000851.1 coordinate 5,660, forward strand.
CTCACCATCGATCCTGAGCGGTAGCGAATTGGGACCGTCCACATCCTTCTCGATGATCGGCGTCCAGTTGTCCGAGAGATAGCGGGTCAGTTCAAACCGGACGCGCGGATCGTCGATCGGGATGTTGGCAGGTTGGATCAGGGGATTGCGATCGCCCTTCTCCCAAAGGCTGTGAATCACGGCAGCCATCAAACGCAGAACACCCCGCGTCCGCTGGAATTTCACAAGGGTGGACCATTCGGTGTACAGCCGGTCGAACACCTCGGGATGAATCGGGTAGGCGGCTTTCAGCCGACCTTCGTACTCCGTGCCCCGGCATTCCGGCGGGAACTCCTGATGCTGGCTGCGGTAGAAGTCGAAATACGCCTTCGCCACCGTGTCCCTCGCGACGAACTGGGACTGTTCGATCAAGGGCTCGAAGAGACGACGGCGGACGATCTCAAAGCCCTCCTCTGCATTGGCAGGACGCCATGAAGATTCCACGCGGCCGATCGCGTTGCGCAGGCGGTCTAGAGCTTCACGCCCGCGTCGACCGCCGACCTCGATATCATCCGCCTGTGTATGCGGCGATCCCACGGTGTCGGATGCGGGCAAGCTGACAACCAGAAGACAATGCTGGGCCAGCTTGGCGGACTCCGTCAGTGCCTGAGCGAAAGTGAAATGGGTCTCGAAATCGCCTGCTGGCAGATCGCCCTGGTCATGCAGTTGCCTCGCATATGCGACCCATTCATCGATGAGGACCAGACAGGGACCGTAGCCATTGAAAAGGTCACGTAGCACGTCCCCAGGGTTGGTTGCCTTCTCATCGTCCGCCCGGACCCGTTCATAAGCTTGCCGCCCTCCCAATTGCCAAGCTAACTCGCCCCAGAGGGTATGAACCAGCGTGCCGTCATCTTTCTTCACCGGATTTCCGGGCGAGATCTTGTTGCCGACCAGTACGACACGTTTTACGCTCGGAAGCTCGGCGGTTTGCGCTTCCTTCATGACGGCCTCGATGCCGAGCAACTCGTTTGGCGTGGTCCCCGAAAACAAATGATAGAGCGCAAGCATGGAGTGGGTCTTGCCGCCGCCGAAGTTGGTCTGTAGTTGAATGACCGGATCGCCGCCAGCCCCCGAGAGACGACGGATTGCGCCGATCAGCAAGTGCTTCAAACTGTCCGTCAGGAATGTTCGGCGGAAGAACTCCACCGGATTCTTGTACTCGTCAACCCCTTCACCGATGTGTACCTGCCAAAGGTCGGCCGCGAACTCCGCCTGTTGGTAGCGTCCGCTTGCTACGTCGCGGTGAGGGCTAACAACCTCACGCCAGGGCATTAACGACCCTGTAGATTGGCTCTCGATCGTCGTGCTAGCCGACTTCCGCCGCTCGTTGCGGGCCTGCTCGTCGAACCTGACGCGCAGCAGTTCCATCTTGATGCGCTCGAGATCGCGGGATTGGGGCGCCGATACCGCGGTGAGTAGACGTCCTGCGCTGTCAAGCGCGCGGTATGTATCGTCGCTAGTGAAAGGTTCTTGGTGAGCCCATTTGTTGCGGTGCCCGCGCATTTCTCCCACCAGACCGCGTTCAGCGGGACCCAGAGTCTTCCGGAAGACCTCATTCCAGGACTCCCACATGACTTTCAGAAGAAGGGCCGCATCCCATTCGACGATAAGCTTGTCCTTGACGAGGTGATCGCTGGCAACCGCCTGTAACGCCGGCACCGACACGCCGTCCTTCATCGCCACCCTGACCTCACGGTCGACAAAAGGCCCGAGCCCAGCGCGCAGCAAGTCGAGAGCGTTGCTGACGCGTTCGTGATTGGTGATCGCCATGATGTCTCCTCTCCTCAGATCAGGGTACCCTGTACCGGTGCTTCAGGCGGCGTAGGCATTTCGCGGGCAAGCCGTGCGATTTCCGGCCAAGCCAGGACAAGCGCGTTGTAGGTGAGGGCATCCTTGGGCCACTTCTTTCGTTCTGCAATTGAGAAAAGCCTATAGGCGAGCTCTCTCCCGACTTCTGCAATCGGACCCAATCTCTTGATCATCTGGGCAGCGTTTAGTTCACTGCTGTCGAGTTCACGGACTAGAAAATGCACGACCTCCCACACAGTGAGTCGTTTGTCCTTAGATGGATCCCAGTTTTTCTCCAGTTCCTCCGGCCGCAAGAGTCTCACTCGTCCTCGAGTAGACACCACAATGCCTGCCCCCACCAGTCCATTGATAGACGTATTCTTTGCCTTGGACAGAGTTTCTGCCTGGCCGAACTCTCCTTCCTCGAAACCGGTTTGTTCGAACCAAGACACAGCCCACCTCGTGTCTGGATCGAAATCGGCCTCTTGATCGGCGAGAACCTCATCGAGAGATTGGTTGATGAGCGTCAGCGCATTGCCGACAGAAAGTTCTGAGCCGTCCGCATCTAGAACCCGATCATAGCTCGAGTAGACGGCCATTCCCGGCCCGATCGACGCTTGTGCTAGATCGACTGGGGCCACGTTCCCACTTTGTAGATGGGACAAGGCCGGTGGCAGCTTTGCCCTAAGCGAATTCAGAAACTGTCGCCTAGTAGCCGTTCCTGCCTCGCATTCCCTTGGACGGCAGACTAGAAGGATCGACGACGCAAGTGCGTTTGAACCAATAGCCCGAAGTCTACTCGCCGACTCCGTCCGCAGCGGCCATGTCCCCGTAATTTGAAACCCGGACCTGATGACTCCTTGCAGGAGGGTTTCCCACCCGGTCGAGCGAATAATCGCACTCCCGTCCCCATCCGAACTCGTCGCCGTTTCGGTCTGTTTGAAAGCATAGTAGATCGACACCGGAGTTGTGTGAGAAGTTGCTAGATGGACTTTTCCGAACGCTTGGTATAAACGTTCCAAGAAGACCTGAGTTGCATCCGAACGGGAGACGTCCTTACGACCGAGGGCGACCGTCATGTCGCCATCCTTTGGGACTAGCATTGTGCCGAAAATGTCGGGATGAACGTTTCCCATGGCGCGGCGGAGCCAGATGTAAAAGAAATCTGCTAAGTCAGCGTATCCGATTGCATCAAAATATGGTGGATCGGTCGAAATTGCAGCGTTCGTGATGTCCGTGGAGTGCAGAGCTGCGTCGGCCTGTCGAGCAACACCCGTGTTTGGCTCGAACGGTAGGCAACTGAGCGCTGTTAATGGATTTCGGAGCGCCGCCTGCCAGCTACCAACTGACGAACCCAGAATGTTCCCCTCAGAAAACTCCCATACCATAGACACAATTGGTCGATCGAAAGCCGGCGTACCTTTTGACGTTCCTGTAGGACGAATTAGCCATCTGACGAGAGTATTGTTAGTCTGCGCGACCCGACTCAAGCTCAAGGCCAGAAATGCCTGCACCAAGTCAGCATAAGAATTGTCGCCTCCGGAGTCGAGGATGATTTCAGAGCGAATGTTTGCGACTTCGTCGGCTAATACTTCAAGTGCTGTCAATTGTCGTTTTGTAAATAGATCGCTGTGGCGAGTAAGACCATACTTCTGCACGCGAAACCCCAATGCGCTTGAAGGGAGTTCAGAATCCGGCTCCGCACTTGGAACGCAGGCTGCAGCGATCTCGTCATGGCGGTTGTCCGGACATAAGTAGAGCCGACCACGCGGTCCCTCGGCAGCCATGGCCATCAGGGTATATGATATTCGTCCGGCCGTTCCCTGAACCCTAATGTGATCGAACGAAATTGGGTTTTCGCAGGCTAGGCACATTGCGCCCGATCTATTGACGGTCCCATCAAGCGGAGTTCCAGCGTGTCGGATGGCGAAGCGGAACTTCTTGGTAACCGGATCGAAAGTAGGATGAACAAAACTCTCGTTGCCCTTGTGGGTAGAAAGCCAGAACTTGTTCACCAACGGAGCGGCGGCGCGGCAGGACGGATTGGGACAGGTCACCGTGCGAGCCCATATCCAGGCAACAATATTCGCTTGGCGGCGCCCGAACTCTTTAGGCAGGTCCGAAGACGGATAGAAGCCGGACAATCTCGCAAATAACTTCTCGCCGATACGACCACCATAGTAGAGGACATCGTTTTTGAGCCCGTCGAATGGTGCTTCGGGCGACGCAAGAAAGGATTTCCTGTCATGTGGATTGATCGGTGTTTTGCGAGCGTGTCTGGGCGCCAGTTCGATCAGGATTCGTGTTATGAAGACGGCGACAGGCTTTAGATCGGTGGCCGTCGTATTGAGACCAAGTCGGAGGGCTTCAAGCGGAAGTGACCCTCCTCCGCAGAATGGATCCCAAAACGAAGGCATTTGTCCGCCATTCGACTTGAGAATTTCGGCTCTTGCGTCGCGCAGAACGCCTGGCTTCATACCTTGGCGGACATCAGCCAGCTTTTCGATTAGGGCGAACAGTCGGTCCCGATTGCGCGCTTCCTCCGCAGGCGATTTCGAATACTCCGATGGGTCATCGGTGAGGCTCGCGAACAGGACTGCTCTGGCAACACCCAGTGGTTTCCTCGCCCACCATGTGTGGAGATTTGCGGGCAAACCGGTATGGATGTTGTTTTCTCTACCGGCTGCAGCGTTAATTGCATCGAGTGGCAGGGCTACTTCGATGAGCTTCTTCTTATGCGTGGCGCTCATGGGCATAAACAAGTCTGTAGGTTGCCGGATAAAGGGTAACTTCGCCCTCGTCGCGCATCGCACGGAGGCGTGAGCCAGTCACCTCGATAGGGCCATCCTCGATGTCGGTGAGGATAAGCGCGTAGAATTGCGGTTGCCGCTCGATAAGGCCCCAGACGTCAGCCGCAAGCTGCAGCGGTTCACGCTCCAAGCAGTGGTCCTTGGGCCAATAGTATCGCACGAGATCGCCGCTGGCCGCACGACGCTCCCACGGGAAGCGTGCGCCTTGCGCGCGGGCGATCCAGCTTCCATCTTCGTGGAAGAACCGATTCTCGCTGTCCTTGCCGAACCCCTGTGACCGGGCGTACCGCTCGATAATGTCTGGCTTCACGGGCTTCGGTGATTGTCGCGGTCGTGGCTGTTCTGCCTCGACAATGGCGTTAGTGTTCCATTCGTCCTCCGCCTCGGTCGTATCGATGTCTTGAGTGTCGTTCTCTTCGTGCGCGACAGCACCCTGATCTTGGGAGCCTGCCAGTTCGTTGGGTTCCTGATCTGCTCCGGTGCCGACCGCTGGCGCTGGCTCTTCAAGTTGTTCGGTCGGGTCCGGTTCGATCTCCTCGAACACTCCCTCGGGCGCGTCGCTCGCAGGGCACAGCTTAAAATTTCCTTCGACGTACTCCCTGACATCCTGCGCAGAGCGCTCGAAGCTGTAATCCAGCGCTCCCTTGATATCCGGGCGCCCGAATGCTCTTCCAATCTCCTCCGGTACGCGCCGGGCCAGTTTTGCTTTTGGCAGCTGGTCGACATAGAGAGTGTCGTCGAGCCACAGGACATCGGCCTGTCGAGGAGTTCCGGCGGGCGTGCCGTCGATATAGGGAATGATTTGAAGGCTCGGCGTTTCACGCCATCTGGTTCGTGCGAGGTTGTTCGCCAGCCCCCGAATTCGCTGGGTGTCGTCGTCTGTGTCGAGCTCGACCCGGCGCAGTTCGGTTCCGAGCACGGTCAGCCAATCCTTTGTCACCGCGCCGCCGGCAAGCTGTGGGTTGCGAAGGAAGCGCTCCTCGACATGCGTAGCCAGTGTCGGCAGCCGCGAAAAGGGCGGATTGCCGGTTGCCTCGGCCGGTAGGCGTTGCAGATCGGCTGTTTGCTGCTTCACCCATTGATGGAGGTGTCGCCAGGGGACGAGGGACTGCATGGTAAGCGAATAGCAGAGGCCATCGACGGGCGTCCATTCACCGGCAAGACTGAGCCAATGTCCACACTCCTCCCAGATACGCATAGGATATCGTGCCAGCAATGAACGAACGCGACGGGCCACTCCCTGCTCAAGCACTTTGTCGGTTGGCAGGCTCCTAAGCCATTCGATCGCGAGCTCTGCCGTCGCCCGATCCGCGACCCCGAGTTTCCTCCAGAGCGTCAGGCCGTTCACCGATGTACGAATTATTTCTGCATCCGGCACGTCATCTTCGTCGGATGCCAGAAAGACAGCGGATGTCACTTCCCAAGCGCCGTTCTGCGTCAGGATGAGTTTTTCGGATTGGAAGCTCTGCCGGATTCTTTGGGAATCCTCAGTGGAGCACGAATCCAGCATTTGATCGAGGCGGCTGTACCACTTCTCTACCTCGTGAACCGGTGGGGATTCGGCTCTCGCGAGCGCCCGCAGGCAGTCGAGCAGACGATCAGGTCCAGTGGGCGTGCTCCGGACACCGATCAGGTCCAACAGGGGCCGCGTGGTCTCCCGATCCAGAAGTCCGTGAACGAAAGGCTCCACGTCCATCAAGGATTCCGTCTCGGGAGTGCGCCGGAGGAGTTCACCCGGTATGCGATGGAAGCCACGGGTATCCGGAAGGCACGGAAGACCTCGGAGCTTTAGTGCCCAGGACGGTAGCACTGGGCTGGAGGTCATCGATTTCGTGTTGCCGGTTGTAGCGACCTGGAGCAGACGAGCGCTCCTGGCCCTGATCCAGTATGTTTCCCGCTGGCCAAGCACGCGCTCAGCGAGCTTAGCCCACAGTCGTTCATCTTCTCTTGCCGACGCTGTCCAGTGACGCCAGTAGGTCTTGTCGAAGTCCCAGTCCTCCACTACGAACTCGTCGGTCACGTAAGGGTACGAGAGTTCGTCGTGGAGACCGCGCCTTTTGGCCTCCTGTTGAATACTCGCCCTTCCATGGATATTGGTGCGCTGCTCTACCAAGGGGACAAACGTCAGGAGGCTTGTGCGCCCTGACGCGATCCACTTCTTCCAGTCTTCTTGCGAGCATGATGTGAAGGTCTTCGAGTAGTCCTGGTGAAGTAATTGTGCCTCCCGCTGAGCGTCGGGCAGGAGTTCCTCCAGCTTGCCGTCCTCGTCGAAGAGGATTCCGTTCGCGCTTGATCGCAGACGCCCGTTCCGTGTGGCGTATTTGAACCTGTCGCTCACGCTTGCACCAAGCTTCGCCGCGATCTGGGCGAGCTGAACGCATGCCTGAGAGCTGACGCTGTCCTGGGAGAAAAACTCAGCAGCGACCCGGTCGATCACCTTGTTGACATCGCTGGTGCCGGCCAAGCCGATCTTTTCGAGAACGGCGTAGGCTGCCTCGACAGCTTCGGCGGCGGCTGCGTCATTGTGCTCCGAGGCGGTGCGTCGTTGTTCGGCAAGAAAACGCGGCCAGTTCTGGTTCAATACGATCAGGTGCTCAGCGAGAAACTCCCAGTCATTCTCGGACTGCAGGAGTTTCTTCTCTCCCAGTCGTACGATTTCGCCTGAAGCGTAGAGGACATCCTTCCCCTGTGCCGGAACGATGCGAACCTCCTCCTCGTTGACGTAATGACGATAGCCTATGATCTCCGGAGCTACGTAAGTCCACAAATTCAGCAGTTGCCGCCAAGTCGCGGGCCTGGGAAGATGTTTGGCCCGCAGGGTTTCGAGGAGTTTCTGCTTGTCGACTTCGTTGACAATGCCCCAATGTAAGAGTTTCTTCCGGTCGGTAAGCTCGATATGCCGGCACAAGGCCGGGCGTCCTTCATTGTCTAGTATCGCGGCCGCCTGTTCGGCAGGCCAGATATCGAACAGCCGTTTTGGAATGGCAATGCTCTGTTTCTCCGGGGTAAGGGTCCCACTTTCGGTTAGAAGGAGGGACTGGCCTTCGATTTCCCTTTCGAAGGCCTCTTCAACGGTGGTGCTGCATACGCCTTCCAGTGACGTGTCGTCCCGGTCCACATCGGGGAACAGGCCATATGCTCCGGCGCGCTCGGCGGTTGGCATACCGGTTTGCCCCAGCCAGCGAAGCATAGCCGCGGCAGCAAGTGTGCCCGCGCGTTGAAGCAACCACCGGTTTGTCGGCGATGTTTCCGGATCCTTAATCTTGAGACGTGCCGGATCCTGAATAAACGGTGCATTGCACGCGAACGGCAACACGGTCTCGATGCCCGTGGGCAGGACAACGTAAAGCCGCCCCTTCACCCCGAGCACAATCTCGATCTTGCAAGGGGGGAACCCGGTCTCCTCCTCGGTGCCGAGAATTCGCTCCTGTCTGATTTCTTCCGATGCTTCGTCCGGAAAAGCCTCGGCGTCGGATCGAACCAACAGATAGGCTTCGTCCTGGTCCTCGTAGAGAGCCATCCATTCGCTGTCCGTTATAGGGCCCGGGCCCAGACTTCCCCAATGCATCTCCCGATCGCCGATCTGCATCCGGCGAATGCTGTTGAAAAACAGCAATGAAACGGGGCTCTTAAGCCACTCGTCCAGGTTCTTCTCGACCTCTCTATGTCGGTGCCGATCGACTATCTCAACAACGACACGGGTTCTACCGACGGTATCCACCCTTTCCGAGAGCCAGTGAGGCTCGGTAAAACGACCCCGATAGAAACAAACAGAAAGGGAGGGCGTAAATAACTTGACGCAATCGCCGAGACTGAAGGTGCTCTTGAAGCCGATTCCCCGGAAGCCGATGGTGTGTAAAGTCCTCTTGTTCGAGTAGCCAAAGCGGCAGAGCGACGCGAAGTGTTGTTCCGAGAAGTCTTCGCCGTTGTGTTCGAATACAAACGTCTCGTCCTCAATGCGCACGAATGCTTCCGTGGCGCCAGCGTCATCCGCGTTCTGTAGAAGTTCGGAGAGTATGTGCCGCGGGCTTTGTACCTGTTTGAACAGCTGATGCCAGGGACCGGCTAGTTCGGGGTCCTGTTCCAGCTGATCCCACCGTCGCGCGGCGTTTTGCCGTACCGTCTCATAGAACGCAGGCTGCTCACTCATCGGGGAGCCTCCGCCCGCGCGAGCAACTCGGCAAAGTCGTAGTTCACGCTGGTTACGCCGAAATCCGGCTCGCGCTGGAATGGGGCCCGGACGTAATGGACCTGATGGTCGCCGGCTTGGAGGTCGCCATCGAACTCGACGATGGCGAGAATGAAATCGTCAGGTTTGTTCAGGGAATAAAGAATCTCGTTCTTAGTAACGGTGATGGTCGCAGCGTTCGCCGCGCGACCCTTGACCTCAATGAAGCGGAGGTGTCCCGTACCCGGCACTCTGCTCTCGATGTCGTAACCGAGTTTTTCGAACTCCCGATCGATCGGCTCGAAGCCAAGCCTGCGTTCGACATCCATGATGATTTCGCGTGCTCGCGCCGCCGCAGCCTGGGTATCTGGGGGATTACTCGGCTTCGCGATCCGATCAGGGGCGATCTTCGCCAGGAGACCGCGCGGGACGATGAGCATGCCACCTAGGACGATCGGCGGGAGCGGTGAGAGTTTCGCTTCGAGCTGGAGCTCCGACGTCCTTTTCTCAAGGCGGGCCTGAATATTGTCCGCGCGACGTCGCGCTTCGTTGGAATTGAGGCGGGCATTGGTTTTTCCGGCCTGCTCTTGGAGCTTGAGTTCTTCCGAGCGGTGATCCCAGTAGGTGATTTCCTTGGTGAGGCGTTCCTTCACAGCGGCTTCTGTCTTGGCAATCAGTTCCAGTCGAGGTCCCGATACCTCGCGGACATGGTCTGGAACCACGCGGGCGATTGCATAGCCTTGCGCTTTGCTTTCCAGATCGCGCTCCAGCCACGCACATTCCGGCCGCTGAAGGATCTCGGCCGCTGTCGGTTCTTCCTGCTTGAGCGGGCGATAATCGAGATAAGGGGCATAGTGCAGGTGTCGGGCATTGCCGTCGGCATCCATCTCCACATAGAGCATACGCTTCGAGACGATGCGGCGGTCTCCCGACCGGGTTTGACTGCCATCCTGGACTGCATGTTCCAGATAAAAGAGCATCCTTGGGTTTTCGTCCGGATTCCGCTCGTCGACCAGAATTGTGCCGCGACGCATGAGGTCGCGGTGCCGTTCAAGCGTGAGATCAAGCGTCGCATCAAGAAGAGGATGGCCCGGACACACAAACGCCGCCATGGGCTGTCCCTGTGGAGCGATAAGGTTCTTCTCGAATACGATGCGCTCGTATCGTGGGAGCACGGGTTGTCCTAGACCGATCAGGCGATCCTTGTTTCGTATCGAAGCGGGGACCCGAGGAGCTTCATAGCGACGGTGTTCGCGTTGGCGGGCCGTTCCCCCGAGGTCCTTGAAAGCCTCAACGAAGAACGATTCGATATAGTGCGGTTGAAGTCGTCTTGCTTCCGCGCGTTCCATTTCTTCCCGGATACGATGGACGCTACTAGCATCCATCGACTGCGGCGCAAGCGCCCGCTCTTCGAGAAGGGTCTGAAGCTTATTATGATCGAGAGCTCCTTCGACAGCCTTCGCGAGATGTTCCTTTATCTCGGGTCTTTCACCGAACCGAACCGCTTCGATTAGCAGTTCGCGCAAGGGCTTGCCGTCGAACACGACCTTCCCCAGAACGTCGAATACCTGGCCACCCAAGGCCTCCCGTGCCCTTTCGAGCTTTTCGAGCAGTGTGCGATAGACATCTCCCTCTCTGGTTTCATCCGCCACCAGGTTCCAAAGGAAGCAAACCTCGGTTTGCCCGATCCGATGGATGCGGCCAAACCGTTGCTCAAGCCGGTTCGGATTCCATGGAAGGTCGTAGTTCACCATCAGGTGGGCACGCTGGAGGTTGATGCCTTCCCCGGCGGCATCAGTGGCAACGAGGACCTTGACCTCTGGATCGTGCCGAAACGCCTCTTGGGCTTTCATGCGGTCTTCTCGGCCCACGCTGCCATGGATCGTCACCACAGCGTCCGTTGTGCCGAGAAGGGTACTGACACGATTCAATAGATATGAAAGCGTGTCGCGGTGCTCCGTGAAGATAACCAGCTTCTGGTTCGGTGACGCCTTTGGTGTCGGAACCCCTGCGTCGTACGGTGCAGGGTCTTCCGCCACCTGATTAGCTATCGCCGCGGGGGTGAAGATTTCGGTTAGAAGTTCTGCTAGTTCACGCCACTTCTTGTCTCCGCCGCGGCGGCGCACTCTCAGGGCGAGCCTCTCCAGGTCAACGAGCGTCGCGATTTCGGCCTTGAGCTCGTCGATTGTCCGCGCTGCGGTTGCCTGATCCAGAATTTGATCTTCGGTGTCCTCAAGCTCCTGGTCAGGTGCGTCCTCGAGGTCGTCGAGGTCTTCTTCGTCATAAGTCGGAGCTGATTGTGTCAGCGCTTGGGCAATGGCGCTGCGCTGCAGGAGTTCCAACTCGCGCAGACGGCCCTCGAGCCGTTCCCTGCGCCGACGTAGTGATTGGTAGATGGCTTCAGGCGATGAGGCGAGGCGGCGCTGCAGAATGGTCAGCGCGAATCCGACGGTGCCGGCTCGCTTGTCATTCTGGAGAGCCTCAGCCCGATTGAACTCCTTGCGGACATAGTCGGTAACCGCCTTGTACAGTTCCGTTTCCATGTTGGAGAGCCGGTACGGAACCGTCTTGGCGACACGCGGTGGGAACAACGGAGTGGCGTCAAACTTGAGAAGCTTCTCCTTGACCATACGACGCATGAGGTCGGAGACATCGCTTGCATGTACGCCATCCCTGAATCGCCCCTCGAACCGGTCGCCATCGATGAGTGCCATAAACAGCTGAAAGTCTTCTTCCTTGCCGTTGTGAGGCGTAGCGGTCATCAGCAGAAAGTTGCGTGTCAAAGCAGATAGCTTCTGACCAAGCTGATATCGCTTTGTGTATTTGATCTCACCGCCGAAAAAGCTGGCCGACATCTTGTGCGCTTCATCGCAAACGACGAGATCCCAATGTGTGTCGGGAACCTCTAGCTTTGCCTGTACATCCTCATTGCGGCTCAGCTTGTCCAGGCGCGCAATCACCAGGTTGTTCTCAAGAAACCAATTTCCGGTTTTGGCCGACTCAAGCTTGTCATTGGTCATGATTTCGAAGGGCAGTTGAAAGCGGCGATACAGCTCGTCCTGCCACTGCTCCGCGAGACTGCCTGGACATACAACCAAACAGCGATGCAAGTCTCCGCGCGCGATCAACTCGCGAATGAGGAGGCCAGCCATGATGGTTTTCCCAGCCCCGGGGTCGTCTGCCAGTAGGAACCGCAAAGGCTGGCGCTGCAGCATTTCCTCATAGACGGCGGTGATCTGGTATGGCAGCGGTTCAACAAGAGAGGTATGTACCGCCAGGACTGGATCGAACAGGTGGGCAAGCCGTATACGGTGCGCTTCGGATACGAGCCGAAACAGCCGTCCATCGCCGTCTAAGCTCCACGGCCGACCCTCTTCGACCACCTCTAACCGGGGTTCGTCGTGGCGGTATAGGAGTTCGCTGGCGAGCTTACCTTTCGCGTCCTTGTAGGTGAGTTCCAGTGCTTCGGAGCCGTACCGTTGGATGTTGACAACTGTAACAAGGCCATCGGGCAGGACGCCACGCACTGACGTGTTGGGAAGAAGATCTTCAAGGCGCGCCATGTCATTCCAATCCGCTTCTGAGCTCACCCGACTTACCAAGTCGGGTGAGCTCAAGAAGGACGATCCGTTGTCCCTGTGGCCTTCGTGCGGAGGGGTTGGTGTTAAACTCCAGGCGTCTACCCTCTGGTGTAGACTCCCTCAATGGCCCCGAGCGCATCCGTCACCGGCACGTCGGCGCCTTCTTCCTTCAGTATCTGCCCCAACGCCTGGACGAGCGCCACCACGTTATCCCTCCGGCTCGATTCTCCCATCAACCCGATGCGCCAGGTCTTCCCGGCCAGGGCGCCGAGTCCGCCGCCGATCTCGATGTTGAAGTCCAGCAGCAGGCGTTTCCGGAGGGCGGCGTCGTTGACGCCCTCGGGGATCTTGACGCTGTTGAGCATCCACAGGCGATGTCCCTCCTGGGAGGCCAGGGGGATGCCCAGGACCTCCAGGCCGGCCACCAGCGCGCGGTGGTTCAGCTCGTGGCGCGCGAACCGGGCTTCCAGGCCTTCATTCTCGACCTCGCTCAAGGCCGCGTGCAGGCCGTAGTTCATGGAGATGGGGGCGGTGTGGTGGTAGGCGCGGTCCTCGCCCCAGTAGCGTTCGATCATGGTCAGGTCGAGATACCAGCTCTTGACCTTGCCCTTGCGCCGGCCCAGCTTGTCGCGGGCGGCCTGGTTGAAGGACACCGGCGACAACCCGGGCGGACAGCTCAGACACTTCTGCGTGCCGCTGTAGGTGGCGTCGACGTTCCAGGCGTCGATGGTCACCGGACAGCCTCCCAGCGAGGTCACGGTGTCCAGCACCAGCAGGGCGCCGGCGTCATGGGTAAGCCGGGAGATCTCTTCCACCGGCTGCAACACCCCGGTGGAGGTCTCGGCGTGCACCAGTGTCACGATGTCGACCTTGTGGTCCTTGAGCGCCTGCTCCACCTGTTCCGGCCGGATGATCTCGCCCCAGGGGGCCTCGACCTTCACCAGGTTGCCGCCCAGGCGCTCGACGATGTCCGCCATGCGGGTGCCGAAGACCCCGTTGACGCACACCAGCACCGTGTCGCCTTCCTCGATGAGGTTCACGAGGCAGGTCTCCATGCCTGCGCTGCCAGTGCCCGACACCGGGAAGGTGAGCTCGTTGTCGGTGTGGAAGAGCCAGCGCAGCATCGCCTTGCTCTCTTCCATGACCTTGAAGAATTCCGGGTCCAGATGCCCGACCACCGGCGCCGAGAGCGCCTCCAGGACCCGTGGATGCGGGTTGCTGGGGCCGGGGCCGAGAAGGATTCTCCGGGGCGGGTTCAACGGTGAAGCCATGTGGTTGCTCCTGTGGGTTGGTCGCGACCGTGGTTGCGTTTCTTTGTTTGTGAGCGGCTAAGGTGCGGTGTATCCTGATGTTTCTGAAGGTAGCCTATAACAATAGTGGCCCCTGCCATCAAACCGTACTCCTCCCCGCCGCCATGAACCTCGACGAACAGTTGGCCGAGTCCCTGGTCCGGACCAGCATGCTGGCGCCCGGAGACGCGGTGCTCGTAGGCGTGTCCGGCGGACCGGATTCCGTGGCGCTGCTGCATGTCCTGCGGGAGATCGGCCCATCCCTGGGCCTGACCCTGGAAGTGGCCCACGTGGAACACGGCATCCGCGGGCACGAGAGCCGGGGCGACGGCGAGTTCGTCCGCGGCATGGCCGCCGGTCTGTCGCTGCCCTTCCACCTCACGCACCTGGACCTTTCGCCGCCGGCCCCGGATGCTGGCGCCGGGAACTTCGAGGCTCTGGCCCGGGAGCGGCGGTACCGGTTCTTCACCGAAGTGGCCCGCCGGCGGGGTATCGGCAAGGTCGCCGTGGGCCACAACCGCGACGACCAGGTGGAGACCATGCTCATGTGGCTGCTCCGGGGCTGCGGCCCGGAGGGGCTGACAGGGATGCCGGCGGTACGCCCGCTGGAGCCAGGCCCCTCCGGAGCCGGGGCTGCGCAACTCATCCGTCCGCTCCTGGAGGTCCCCCGGGCCGAGATCCTCGCCTTCCTGGAGAGCCGGGGCCTGGACTACCGGGAGGACCGCACCAACCGCGACACCCGCTACCTGCGGAACTGGATCCGCCGCACCCTGCTGCCCGAAATCCGGGAGCGGAGCGGCCGCGGCCTGGACCGCCGTCTCGCCCGGCTGGGCGGCATGCTGCGGTCCGACCACGCGCTGCTGGAGCGGCGGGTGGCCGGCGCCTACGCGCGGGTCTCCCGCGGCGACGCCCTGGACCGGACGGGCTTTCTGGCACTCGAACCCGAGCTCCGGCCTCGGATGGCGCGGTTCTGGTTGAAGCGAGGGTTGGGGACGCTCCGGCGGCTCGCCTTCGCCCACGTCGACGCCGTCCTCGGGGTCATCGCCGGAAGCAGTCCCCACGGCAGGGTCTCCCTCCCGGGCTCCTGGACCGTGGTCCGGGAGTACGATTCCGTGCGGCTGATCCCGGCGGTCGAGGCCCTCCGGCCCGACGACTACTCCTACGTGCTGCCGCTGGAGGGCGACTTGACCGTCCCCGAGGCCGGCGTCCGGGTGACATCGTGGTGTTCCGCCGGCCGGGAGCGGCCGGACAGTCATTTCGAGGCCGCTTTCGACCTCTCCCGGTTGACGCACGACGGCCGGCCGCTCAGGCTGCGCAATTTCCGCCCCGGGGACCGGTTCCGGCCCCTGGGCATGAGCGGACACAAGAAGCTCAAGGACCTCTTCATCGACAGGAAGGTGCCGCGGTCCCGGCGCCGGACCCTGCCGCTGCTCCTGGCCGGGGAGGAGATCGTGTGGGTCCCCGGTTGCGCCCGCGGCGATTTCGCCACGCTGGAGCCCGACACCCGGACGGTCTGGCGGGTCAGGGTCTCGTAGCGCCCTGGCACGGCCTCCGGTTGACTTGGACCGTCGCCGTTCTTATTGAAGTAACCATACCCGTGTGCTAACTTTTTCATTGCACTTCGAAGGCTGGAGACCCCCTCTTTGAATCAAGCGACGAAAAACCTTGCCCTGTGGCTCGTGCTGGGATTGATGTTCCTGCTGCTCTTCAACGTGTTCACGCGGCAGCAGAGCCGGGAGCCCGAGATCATCTTCAGCGACTTCTGGTCCGCGGTGGAGCGCGGCGACGTTCAGGAGGTGACGATCCAGGGGCAGTACGTTCACGGAAAATACCAGAGCGGAGAGCGGTTCCGGACCTTCTCTCCCAGCGACCCGGACATGGTCAAGACGTTGCGGGAGAAGAACATCCGTATCGCCGCCAAGCCCGAGGACGATTCTCCCTGGTACTTCGTGCTGCTGGTGAACTGGTTCCCCATGCTGCTGCTGGTGGGCGTGTGGATCTTCTTCATGCGGCAGATGCAGGCGGGGGGCGGCAAGGCCATGTCCTTCGGCAAGAGCCGGGCGCGCCAGTTGAACGAAAACCAGGTGCGGGTCACCTTCAGCGACGTGGCCGGGGTGGACGAAGCCAAGGACGAGTTGCAGGAAGTCATCGCGTTTCTGAAGGACCCCAAGAAGTTCACCCGTCTCGGGGGCAGGATCCCCAAGGGCTGCCTGCTGGTGGGTCCTCCGGGGACCGGCAAGACCCTGTTGGCCCGGGCCATCGCGGGTGAGGCGGGGGTGCCCTTCTTCAGCATCAGCGGCTCGGATTTCGTGGAAATGTTCGTGGGCGTGGGCGCCTCGCGGGTGCGGGACCTCTTCGTCCAGGCCAAGAAGCAGGCGCCGTGCATCGTCTTCGTCGACGAGATCGACGCCGTCGGACGCCAGCGCGGCGCCGGCCTCGGCGGCGGACACGACGAGCGCGAACAGACCCTCAACCAGTTGCTGGTGGAGATGGACGGGTTCGAGGCCAACGACGGCGTGATCCTCATCGCCGCCACCAACCGCCCCGACGTCCTCGATCCGGCGTTGCTCCGGCCGGGCCGGTTCGACCGCAGGGTGGTGGTGCCGCGGCCCGACATCAAGGGACGCGAAGGCATCCTGGCGGTGCACAGCCGGCGGGTGCCGCTGGAGAACGACGTGGACATCCGGGTGCTGGCCCGGGGGACTCCGGGTTTTGCCGGAGCGGATCTCGAGAACCTGGTCAATGAAGCGGCGCTCCTGGCGGCGCGGAGCGACAAGGACAAGGTCAACATGAATGACTTTGAGCTCGCCAAGGACAAAGTCATGATGGGGACCGAGCGCAAGAGCATGATCATCAGCGACGAGGAGAAGCGCAACACCGCCTATCACGAGGCCGGTCACGCGCTGGTGGCGAAGCTCCTGCCGGGCGCCGACCCGGTCCACAAAGTCACCATCATCCCGCGCGGGATGGCGCTGGGCCTGACCCAGCAGCTTCCCGTGGACGAGCGGCACAGCCAGGACAAGCAGTATCTCCTGAACAACGTCACCATCCTGTTCGGCGGGCGGGTCGCGGAGGAGTTGATTCTCGACCACATGACCACGGGGGCCGGCAACGATATCGAGCGGGCCACCGAGCTCGCCCACCGGATGGTGTGCGAGTGGGGCATGAGCGAGAAGCTGGGACCCATGACCTTCGGCAAGAAGGAAGAGCAGATCTTTCTCGGCCGGGACTTCACCCAGCAGCAGGACTACTCCGAGAGCACCGCGGTGGAGATCGACCGGGAGGTCCGGCGCATCATCCAGGATTGCTACAACCAGGCCAAGGAGATCCTGACCACCAACCTGGCGCTCTTGCACCTGGTTGCCAAGGATCTCCTGGAGAAGGAAGTGCTGGACGGCGCGGAGATCGACGTCATCGTCAAGCAACACATGGAAGACAGCGGTCCCGACCTGCCCACGACACCCGTTCCCGCCAGCGCTTGACGAAGCCGGCCCCTCTTCGAGGTCGCCAGCGTCCTCGTTCTGTATCATGCCCATGCCCACCAAGCGAAGCCGGCCTGAGCCGTTACCGTCCGGCCACCTCGGTCCGGGGCCGGATCCGATCCTGACGACGCGCCACGGGCAGGTGGACATGCGTGAGCGGACGGCGGTGATGGGCATCCTGAACGTCACCCCGGATTCCTTTTCCGACGGCGGCCGCTATCCCGACGTCGTGTCCGCGGTCGCCCGGGGCGTCGAAATGGTGCGCCAGGGCGCGGACATCGTGGACGTGGGCGGGGAGTCGACGCGTCCGGGCGCGGCCGCGGTGTCGGCGGTCGAGGAACTGGAGCGGGTGATCCCGGTGGTCCGCGAGCTCCGGCGGCGGATCGCGGCGCCCATCAGCATCGACACCACCAAGGAGGAGGTGGCCCGGGGCGCCCTGGACGCGGGCGCGGACCTGGTGAACGACATCAGCGCCCTGCGGTTCGACCCCGCCATGGTCCGGCTGGTGGCGCGCGAGAACGTTCCGGTGGTGCTGATGCACATGCAGGGCCGGCCCCGGACCATGCAGCTTGCGCCGCGCTATCGCGACGTGGTCGGGGAGGTGACCGCCTTTCTCCGCGAACGCGTCGCTTTCGCCGTGGACAACGGCGTTGCCGCGGAACGGATCGTGGTGGATCCGGGCATCGGCTTCGGCAAGGGGCTGGATCACAACCTGGCGTTGTTGCGGGACTTGGGGGCGCTCGGAGAGCTCGGGCGGCCGGTGCTCGTGGGCTTGTCTCGCAAGTCGTTCCTCGGCCGGTTGCTGGAGCCCGGGGCGCCGGCGGACGCGGGGACGCCGGGCCGGCTGGAGGGAAGTCTTGCCGGGACCGCCGCGGCGGTGCTGTCCGGTGCCCATATCGTGCGGGTCCACGACGTGCTGGAGACCTGCAGGGCCGTGCGCGTGGCGGATGCGATCCGCGGCGCCCGTGGAGCCTGGGCGCCCGCGTCGCGTAAAGCCGCCCCGCCGGCCGATACCGGCGCGTAGGCCCGGTGGACGCGGCTGGCTCATTCATTGGAAGGGAGCGATGAACTCGGACAGACCACAAACGGCGCGGCCCCGGCTGTTCGGCACCGACGGGATTCGCGGCATCGCCAATCAGGAGCCCATGACCTCGGAAACGTCCCTGAGGCTGGGCCGGGCGATCGCCCGCGTGGTCGGCGATGACGGCGCCGGGAGACCCGCCAGGGGAGCGCTGGGGCGCAAGCGCACTCACCGGCGCCGCATCCTGGTTGGCAAGGATACCCGCCTCTCCGGTTACATGTTCGAGACCGCGCTGGCGTCCGGAATCTGCTCCATGGGGGCCGACGTGCTGCTGGTGGGGCCGCTGCCCACGCCGGGGGTTGCGTTCCTCACCCGGAGCATGCGCGCGGACGCGGGGGTGGTGATCTCGGCATCGCACAACCCCTATCAGGACAACGGCATCAAGTTCTTTTCCGGCGACGGCTTCAAGCTCCCGGATGAGTGGGAGCGGCGCATGGAAGCGATGGTCTGGGACGGAGCGTATGACGCGCACCGGCCGGCGGCGACGGAGATCGGCAAGGCCTACCGCATCGCCGACGCCCTGGGGAGGACCATCGCCTTTCTCAAGAGCGCGTTCCCGAGCCACCTGACTTTGGAAGGACTCAAGATCGTGGTGGACTGCGCCAACGGCGCGGGTTACCGGGTGGCGCCGGAGGTGTTGAAGGAGCTTGGCGCCGAGGTGATTCCGGTGGCGGTGGAGCCCGACGGCACGAACATCAACCTGGACTGCGGCTCGGTGTACCCGGAGAAGGCCCGGGCGGCGCTATTGGAACATGGCGCGGACCTGGCCGTGTGCCTGGACGGCGACGCCGACCGGGTGCTCCTGATCGACGAGAGGGGCGAGCTGGTGGACGGCGATGAGGTGCTGGCCATGTGCGCGGTCGAGATGAAACGCGCCGGGCGGCTTCCCACCGGCGCCGTGGTGGCCACGGTGATGAGCAACATGGGGCTCGACATCGCCCTCCGGGAGCACGGCATCGGCGTGCTCCGGGCAGCCATCGGCGACCGCTATGTGGTGGAGGCCATGCGCCGCGACGGGCACAACCTCGGCGGCGAACAGTCCGGTCACCTGGTGTTCCTGGATCACAACACCACGGGCGACGGCTGCCTCACGGCGTTGCAGGTGCTGGCCCTCATGACCGGGCGCGAGAAGCCTTTGGGCGAGCTCCGCCGGATCATGGGCAAGCTGCCGCAGGTCATCGTCAACGTGCCGGTCCGGGAGAAGCGCCCGCTTTCCGAGCTGGTCCAGGTGCGGTCGCGCATTGACGAGAGCGAACATCTGCTAGACGGGCGCGGCCGGGTGCTGGTGCGTTACTCCGGCACCGAGCCGCTGGCCCGGGTGATGCTCGAGGGAGAGTCGGAGGACGAGATACGGCGGCTGGCGCAAGGCATCGCCGACGCCATCCAAACCCATTTGGGGGTCCCGGGATGATCCGTCTTGGAGTCAACGTGGATCACGTGGCCACCGTGCGCCAGGCGCGCATGATCGACATCCCGGACCCGGTAGAGGCGGCGCTGCTGGCCGAGCGGTCCGGGGCCGAGGTCATCACGGTGCACTTGCGCGAGGACCGCAGGCACATCCAGGATGGCGATGTCGCGCGTTTGCGGCAACGGTTGCGCGCAAGGCTCAACCTGGAAATGGCCGGAACCCCGGAAATGACCCGAACTGCCCTGACTCTCAAGCCCGACGACGTCTGCCTGGTGCCCGAGCGGCGAGAGGAGCTGACCACCGAGGGAGGACTCGACGCCGTCACCCACGGGAAACCCCTCAGGGAGGTGGTGTCCCGTCTGCGGGAAGCGGGGATCCGGGTGAGTCTCTTCGTGGATCCCGACCCGAAACAGCTCGAAGCCAGCCGGGAGCTGGGCGCCGACGGGGTGGAGCTCCACACCGGGACCTACTGCAACGCCCAAGGGCCGCGGCTGGAGCAGGAGCTCGAAGCCGTGCGGCGGGCGTCGTCGTCGGCCGCCGGTATGGGACTGGAGGTCCACGGCGGCCACGGCCTCAACGCCGGGAACGTGACGCCCATCGCCGCCATCGAGGAGATCGTGGAGCTCAACATCGGACACAGCATCGTCGCCCGGGCCATCATGGTCGGCATGGCGCGGGCCGTCGAGGAAATGAAGGCCCTCATCACCGCGGCACGATCCGCCGGTTGGTAACCCATGCGCGTGGTAACCGCGGAGGAGATGCGCCGCCTGGACCGTCTCACCATCGACACCCACGGCGTTCCCAGTCTCAGGCTGATGGAGCGCGCGGGGCAGAGCGTGGTGGATGTCATCCTCGAGCGCTGGAGCGATCTGGCCAGGCGCGGCGTCCTGGTGGTGGCGGGCAAGGGCAACAACGGCGGCGACGGCCTGGTCATCGCCAGGCTGCTGCGCGAGAGGGAGTTCCCGTGCGAAGTGGCGTGCATCGCCCGGGCGGAAGACCTGTCCGCGGACGCGGCCGCCAACCTCGAGCGCTATCGCGCGGTGAAGGGCGTGTTCACCGAAGTTCCGCCCAATGACCTCGACCCCCTGCGCGGCCGCATGAAGGACAAGGGGCTCTTGGTGGACGCGCTCCTGGGGACCGGGTTGCGGAGCCCGGTGGAGGGGTTCCTGGCGGACGTGGTGGAGCTCATGAACGCCTCGGGCCTTCCGATCATTGCCGTGGATACCCCGTCGGGCCTGGATTCCGACCGGGGCACGCCGCTGGGGGCGACGATCCAGGCAGAGGCCACGGTGACCTTCGGCTTTCCCAAGGCCGGGCAGGTGATTCACCCCGGCGTCGTCTACAGCGGCGACCTGGTGGTCGCCGACATCGGCATTCACCCCAAGGCGGTGGCCGAGGTGGATGGATCGTTGGAGTTGCTGGATGCGGCCGACGTTGTCTGGTGCCTGCCGCGGCGGGCGGACGACTCCCACAAGGGCAGCTACGGCCATCTGCTGGTGATGGCGGGGTCGCGGGGCAAGACCGGGGCCGCGGTGCTCGGCTGTCGCGCGGCCATGCGGGTGGGCACCGGACTGGTGACCCTGGCGGCGCCCCGGGCGCTCAACGGGATCCTCGCCGGCGCTCTGGTGGAGTCCATGACCGAGCAGGTCGGGGGCCCCGGCGAGGAGCAGTGGCCGGCGCTGGTGGCCGCCGATTGGGAGGCTCTGGCGGAGCGCAAGAGCGCGGTGCTGTTCGGGCCCGGCGTGGGCGTCCATGCATCCGCGCAAACGACGCTGGAAACATTGCTGGAGTATTGCCGCGTGCCGTGGCTCATCGACGCCGACGGGCTCAACAACCTGGCAACGGACGTGAGCCGGCTCCGGGAGGCGCGGGTGGCGCCGGTGCTGACGCCGCATCCGGGAGAGATGAGCCGCCTCACCGGGTTGGATACGGCGGCGGTCAACGGCGACCGTATCGGCATCGCCCGGGCCTTCGCCGCCGAACATCGCTGCTTTCTCGTCCTCAAGGGCGCGAGGACGGTAACCGCCACGCCGGAGGGACAGGTCTCCATCAACCCCACCGGCAATTCCGGCATGGCCAGCGGGGGCATGGGCGATGTCCTGGCCGGCATCGTCGCGGGGTTTCTGGCCCAGGGCCTGGCGCCGGAAGACGCCGTCCGCCTGGGCGTCTATCTTCACGGCCGCACGGGCGACCGGGTGGCCGACGACCGCGGCGCCGTGGGACTCATCGCGTCGGACCTGGTGGACGAGTTGCCGCGGACGATCCAGGAGCTGACCCAGGTCCGGGAGTTGATACGGGTGTGAAGGCCAACGAGTATCAGATCACCACGGACTCGCCGGAAGCGACCCGGGCGCTGGGACGCGCCGTGGGCCGGGCGCTCCGCGGCGGAGAGATCCTGGGACTGTCGGGCGACCTCGGCAGCGGCAAGACCTGCTTCGTGCACGGCTTGGCCGAAGGGCTTGAGGTGGGCCGGAACAGTTGGGTCCGGAGCCCCACCTTCACGCTCATCAACGAGTACGAGGGCCGCCTGTCGCTGGTCCACGTGGACCTCTTTCGCGTGGCTCCGGGACAGGAGATGGAGGATCTCCATCTGGAGGAGTACTTCGCCTCCGGCTGCGTCTGCGTGGTCGAGTGGTTCGAGCGCCTGGACGCCGTGGGGGTCGAGGAGTTTATGAGCGTCACCTTCCGCTACCTGGACGAAGAGCACCGTGAGCTGCGCTTCGTCGCCCACGGGCGGCGCTATGAGGAGATAATCACGGCCCTGAGCCGTGGCGCATGAAATGGCGCCCTTCGACTTCGCTACGCTGACGCTCCGCTGCGCTCAGGACGAACGGAAGGTTGTTACGGCGGTTGCCACGCGTGGTGCCGGGTGTGAAGACTTTGGTACGTTCAGAACGTACGAACCTCGCTTCGCTACACTCAGGACGAGCGGATGGTTATTCGGCGGTTGCCGCGTTTGGTCCTGGGTAGTGAGGCCTGTGGTACGCTCGGAACGTACGAAGAACGAGTCCAACACCGTTCGTCCTGAGCGTAGTGAGGCGTAGCCGAACGAAGTCGAAGGGCGCAAGCTCGCAGCTACCTGGAACGAATGACGGGCAATCGATGGCATTGATCGTACAGAAATACGGCGGCACGTCCGTGGGCATGGTGGAGCGCATCCGCAACGTTGCCAGACGGGTGGCCGCCACCCGCGAACAGGGGAACGACGTGGTGGTGGTGGTGTCCGCCATGTCAGGCGAGACCAACCGGCTGCTGAACCTGGCCAATCAGGTCTCGGGGCACGTGGACGACCGCGAAATCGATGTGCTGCTGGCATCCGGGGAGCAGGTTTCCTGCGCCTTGCTGGCGCTGGCGCTGAAGGACCTGGGGCTGCCTGCGCGGTCGTTTCTCGGCCACCAGGTGCGCATCGGCACGGACAGCGTACACGGCCGTGCGCGCATCAAGAGCATCGATTCCACCCGGGTGCTGGAGTCGCTCAAGCGAGACGAGGTGGTGGTGGTGGCGGGCTTCCAGGGGGTCGACGAGGCCGACAATATCACCACCCTGGGGCGCGGCGGGTCGGACACCAGCGCCGTGGCCATGGCCGCGGCCCTGAGCGCCTCGGTGTGCGAGATATATACCGACGTGGACGGGATCTACACGGCGGATCCGTTCGTGTGCTCCCGGGCGCGGAAGCTGGACCGGATCACTTACGACGAAATGCTGGAGATGGCCAGCCTGGGCGCCCGGGTGCTGCAGATCCGTTCGGTGGAGACGGCGAAGAAGTTCGGCGTCAGGGTGCACCTGCGCTCGAGCTTCAACGACGTCGAGGGCACCTGGCTGGTCGAGGAGGATGAGCAAATGGATTCGGTTCTGGTCTCGGCAGTGACCTGTGACAACGACGAAGCCAAGATCACCATCCGCGGCGTACCGGACCGTGCCGGACTGGCCGCCCAGATATTCGGCCCCATCGCGGAAGCCAACATCGTCGTGGATATGATTATCCAGAACGCCGGCGCCGACGGCACCACCGACGTGACCTTCACGGTGCCCAAGAAGGACCACCGAAAGGCCATGGAATTGATTGAAAAAACCGCGCCCTTGATCCAAGCTAAGGGAGTGGCTTCCGATACCCACATCGCCAAGGTGTCGGTGGTGGGTGTGGGCGTGAGAACCAACGCGGGGGTGGCGGCCAAGATGTTTCAGGCCCTCGCGGATCAATCCATCAATATCGAAATGATCTCGACCTCCGAGATCAAGGTGTCGGTGGTGGTGGACGAGAAAGACAGCCACAGGGCGGTGGATTCGCTTCACGCTTCGTTGATCGAAAGCAGGTGAGTGCATGAGTGACTTGTTGTTGTACGATACGACCTTGCGAGACGGGTGTCAGAGCGAGGATGTCTCTTTCAGTCTGAAGGACAAGCTGCGAGTCGCCGAGAGCCTCGCCGAGTTGGGCATTCACTACATTGAAGGCGGTTACCCCGGTTCCAACCCCCGCGACGCGGAATTCTTCAAGGAGGTCGGAAAGCTGAATCTCAGGAAGACCCGGGTGGCATCCTTCGGGACCACCCGCAGGCCTTCGGTCAAGCCGGCGCAGGACCCCAGCCTGAAGCTGTTGCTGGCGGCCAAGACCCCGGTGGTGACGCTGGTGGGGAAGACCTGGGACCTCCACGTGCGGGACGATCTGCGCATCAGCAAGAAGGCCAACCTGGAGGTGATCGCCGATTCCATCGCCTACATGAAGAAGCGCGTCGACGAGGTGATTTTCGACGCCGAGCATTTCTTCGACGGCTACCGCAGCAACCCCGAGTTCGCGCTCGAATGTCTTACGGCGGCCGAGGCCGGCGGCGCCGACTGGCTCGTCCTGTGCGATACCAACGGCGGCAGGTTGCCCGCCGAAATCGCCGCGGCGGTGAGGGCGGCCAAGGAGACGGTGAAGGTTCCGCTGGGAATCCATTGCCACAACGACTGCGAGCTGGCCGTTGCCAACACCATGACGGCGGTGGAGAACGGCGTCCGGCAGGTCCAGGGCACCATCAACGGTTTCGGCGAGCGCTGCGGCAACCTGAATCTGTGCTCGGTGTTGCCCAACCTCCAGTTGAAGCAGGGTTACAAGTGCGTCCGGCCGGCTCAGTTGCGCCGCCTGCGGGAGATCTCCCATCTCGTGTACGAGCTGGCCAACGTCGTGCCCGGCAAGCGGCAGGCCTACGTGGGCGAGAGCGCGTTCGCGCACAAGGGCGGGCTCCACGTCTCGGGCATCATCAAGAACCGCGAGACCTATGAGCACATCGAGCCGGAGCTGGTGGGCAGCCGCCAGCGGGTGCTGGTCTCGGACCTCTCCGGGCGCAGCAACATCGTCTACAAGGCCCGGGAATACGACATCGACCTGAACGGCCAGGACCAGGCCGTCCATCAGATCCTTAACCGGATCAAGGATCTGGAGAGCCGGGGTTATGAGTTCGAGGCCGCCGAGGCATCCTTCGAGTTGCTGATCCAGGAGGCACTGGGAAGGAAGAAACGCAACTTCCGCCTGGACGGGTTCCGGGTCATCGACGAGAAGCGGGTCGAGAACGAGCCGCCGCTCTCGGAGGCCACCGTCAAGGTGGAGGTGGGCGGCGTGATGGAGCACGCGGCCGCCCTGGGCAGCGGTCCGGTCCATGCGCTGGACCGGGCCCTGCGCAAGGCGCTGACGGGGTTCTTCCCGTCACTGGAGGAGGTGGAGCTCCTCGACTACAAGGTCCGGGTGCTGTCGTCCGGGGAAGGCACCGGCGCCGCGGTCCGGGTGCTCATCGAGTCGGGCGACGGCCACAGCCACTGGGGCACCGTGGGGGTGTCGCAGAACGTCATAGAGGCGAGCTGGCAGGCGCTCGTGGACAGCATCGACTACAAGCTCTACAAGGAC
>JAPOQB010000285.1 GCA_026710965.1 Deltaproteobacteria bacterium
AAGCGCGTCGGCTCCGGCCTTTGCCACGACTTCGTCGCCATCGGCGATGCCCGACACGCCCACGCCGCCGACACACTGCCCTTCGTAGAACAGCGGCACGCCGCCGGTCACCGCGATGGCGTTGGGATAGGTCAGGAAGCCCGGCCTCTCCTTCACCCGGGCTTCGAGACTCGAGCTCGGACGTTCGCGAAAGGCCGCGGTCCGCGCCTTGCCGGCGGCCATGTCCACGCTGTTGGCGGGCTGATCGTCCGGCCGCTCCAGGTACATGAGCACGCCGGATCCGTCCACGACGGCGATGGTCGCAGCGCGGGCGACCCGGTCCGCTTCGCGCCGGCATGCGGCGACGATCCGGTGCACGTCCTCGAGTGTCAGGCTGAACTTGCTGCGCATATTCCCTGTCTTCCTTTCCGCCGTGCTTCGCCGATGCGCGGGGGCGTTACGGCGTGCTCTTGGTTGCGGCCAGCCCTGCGCGCAGTTTCGCCTTTTCCACCTTGCCGTTGGGCAGCTTGGGCAGGGCGTCGACGAAGCGGATTTCCCTGGGCCGCTTGTAGGGCGCGATCATTTGGCGGCAGTGGTCGATCAATACCGCCTCGGTCACGCTGTCCGCGCCGCGGCGCACGACGAAGGCGACCACCGATTCACCCCAGCGCGCATCCTGACGGCCGATGACCGCGGCCTCGATCACGCCGGGATGGCTCGCCAGCGCGTCCTCCACCTCGCGGGAGTAGATGTTCTCCCCGCCGGAAATGATCATATCCTTGAGCCGGTCGATGACGAAGACGAACCCTTCCTCGTCTTCCGTGCCGACGTCACCGGTATGCAGCCAGCCTTGGCGGATGGTCTCCGCCGTGGCTTGTGGGTTCCGCCAGTATCGCGTCATCAGCGAGGGACTCCGGATGACGATCTCGCCGGGCTCACCCACCAGGCAAGGGACGCCGTCCGGGTCAACCACCCGTACGTCGCAGTCGATCATGGGCTGGCCCGCGGAGCGCAGCCGCCGCACGACGTGCTCGGGTCCGTCGAGCACGTGCTGATGGGCGTGCAGCACGGTTCCCGGGCCGGCGGATTCGGTCATCCCGTAATACTGCGTGAAGATCGGCCCGAACGCCTTCATGCCCCGGCGCAGCAGGGCCTCCGGCATCGGCGCCGCCGAATAGAACAGCCGCGCCAGCGCGGGCAGCGACTCCCGGTCGGCCGGCGTGTTCTCCAGCAGATCGCCCAGCATGGTGGGCGCCAGCAGGGTCGCGGTCACGCGGTTCGCCCGCAGGGACTCGAAGAACGCCTGCGGCCGAAAGTTCCGGTGCAGCACCATCGTGCAGCCGTGCAGCGCATACGACAGCGCCGTCAGCCGCCCGCCGATGTGGTAGAGCGGCATGGAGAGCGCGAAGCGGTCGTCCGGTCGGGTTTGCTTCTCCAGAGCGGTGATGCGCGCTGCCTCCATCATGCCGCGGTGGCTCAGCATCACGCCCTTGGGCCGTCCGGTGGTGCCGCTGGTGTAGATCAGGTAGGCGCAGTCGTCCGGTTCCGGCGCGACCGGCGGCGGCGCGGGCGATTCGGCCGCCAGCGCCGCCTCGTACGACACGTCGGACGAGGCATCGCCGATCACCAAGACATGATCGAGGCGGGCTGACGCCTCCGGGCTCAGCCGGTCGAGGAACTCGGCGCCGACGATGATCGCCTTGGGTTCGCTGTCGGAGAGGAT
The DNA here is from genome assembly GCA_026710965.1 of Deltaproteobacteria bacterium. Taxonomy (GTDB): domain Bacteria; phylum Desulfobacterota; class Binatia; order UBA9968; family JAJDTQ01; genus JAJDTQ01. Next base: position 1,703 of record JAPOQB010000285.1, read on the forward strand.
GGTGTCGATCTCGGGCGCCGCCAGCCGGTAGTTGACCGTCACACTGGCCCAGCCGCCGAGCTCCCCCGCGGCGTAGGATTCGACATATTCGGGGCAGTTCTCCGCCAGGATGGCCACCCGGTCGCCGCGCGCAACGCCCCGGTGCCGGAGCGCGGCGGCGAGCCGGAAGGCGCGTCCGGCAAAGGCGCGGTGCGTGATCGTCCGTCCCTCGAACAGGATGGCCGGGGCCTCGGGCCGGAGCCGCAAGTTCCGCAGGGTCAAGGTGCCGAGCATGACTCTCCGCTCCCGGTACGGGCGGCCGGGTCCACGGGCGTTTTCCGCCGGATGTTCACGTCAGGCATCGAACGAACGGGATTTGGGCCAGCGCCTGCGGCTTTGATGCAGGCCGAGATCCGCGAAGGTCGCGGCGATGCGGATGGGGGCGCCGATCACTTGCGATACCGGAACGCCGAGTTCCTTCATCAGCCACTTGGGATCGATGCGGACCGGGCATTGGGTGATGCCGGTGGGGATGATGACGTCGGCCGCCGCTCGACCGCGCCTCAACCTCATTGACCGCCCGAACGTAGCTCGGCGCCTTGGCGCCGGCCAGACGCGCGCCCTGCGGAGTCTTCGCCACGTGGACCTCCCTGAGCCCGGGGGCGGGGTCCCCCGTCATTCCCTTGGTGCCTGCCGACTGTACGTGAACCGCCGGACGGATTTCAATAAACATCGAATAACAGGGAGCCGTCCATCAAGGAATTCGGCTTGATAACATTCCTTCAATGGAATACATGCAATGGGTACATACGAGGACTTCGCATCCGAAGCGAGTTGAGACAGGAAGGATCGATCGAATGAGTGGCCGCAACGCTGTCAACGATCTGACAAAGGACTTCACGCCGGCACGCCGCGCGCGTGTGGATGCCAGGAAGGCAGACCTCCGGGCGGCCATGCCACTTCATGAGCTCCGCCAAGCGCGTGCGATGACACAGAGGGCAATTGGCGCGGCGTTGAACGTAAACCAGCCCGCCGTCGCCAAGCTCGAGCGCAGGGCGGATATGTATGTTTCCAATCTCCGCGCCTATATCGAAGCGATGGGCGGGAAACTGAAGATCGTTGCCGAGTTTCCGCAAGGCGATGTCACAATCACGGATTTGGCCGACCCGAACACGGACCAACCGACGGCTGACTTGCGCAACCCGGGTGACAGCACCTCTCCGCACACGACTACACCTTAGCTACGTGTCTGACTTGCCCAACCAACTTCGATCTCGACTCTCGGGCGTAGGCATCATTCGACGGAACCGATGACAACGAATCCGTTGACAACGAGACCGACGACTTTTATATTGATGTATAGGACAACTTCATGGACGAGGTTCAACTATGAAATCCTCTACCGGCCGCTGGGTCAGCGGCAACGATTTTTTCGATCGCGAGTCCGAACTGCTAGTACTCGAAACGCGGGTCCGCAACGGCAACCACACCCTCTTGACTGGCCAGCGGCGCATGGGAAAGACCAGCATCGCCAGGGAACTCGGGCGGCGGCTTGAAGCCGAGGGATGGGTCTTCCTCTTTACCGATGTCGAGGGGGCAACCGATCCGGAGGACGCGGTCGCCGGCATCGCCCAGGCGGCTCACCCGGTTCGCCCGATCTCGTCGCGTTTCGCCACCGGAATGCGCCAGTGGATCGGCGACAATATCGAAGAGATCGGCGCGCACGATTTTCAGGTCAAGATCCGGGCCGGATTGAATGCCGAAAGCTGGCGGCGTCACGGGGAACGGTTGATCCGCGATTGCGCCGAGCATCGCCAACCGGTTCTTCTTGTCATCGACGAACTGCCGATTTTCCTCAACGGAATGTACCGCGCCGACGGTAATGCAAGACGAGTCGGGGAATTCCTGAGTTGGCTGCGGGGCGTGGTGTTGAACATCGAAAGGGGATCGCTCGTCCTCATGGTCTCCGGCAGTATCGGGCTCGCGCCGCTCGTCAAGAGGCTCGGCATACCCGACCGCATCAACCACCTCGATCCCTTTCGCCTCGGGCCGTGGAGCCGGGAGGCGAGTGTCGCGTGTTTCGAGCGTCTCGTGGACAGTCACGGGCTGTCGGTCGAGGACGGCGTGGCAAACGCCGTTTACGATGCGCTCGGCATCGGCATTCCCCACCATGTCCAGTCCTTTTTCGCGCGCCTGCGTGAGTTCGCCATCATGCGGGACCGGAAGCAAGTGACGATGGTGGATGTCCCCGAAGTCTATCGCACCGGGCTTCTCGGCGCTTCGGGGCAGAACGATCTCGCGCA
>JAPOQB010000549.1 GCA_026710965.1 Deltaproteobacteria bacterium
AACTGGTCTCCGCAGTCACAGCGCTCCGACGAGAACACGTCCCCGGTCAGACACTCCGAATGCACTCGCACGGCAACGTCGTCGCGCCCGCTGACGTCGCCCTTGACCAGGGCCATGTGCTCGAAAGGGTCGAGATTGGTCCGGTAGAGGATCGCCTTGAAGGACTTGCCGTGAATGCTCGGGAAATCTTCCTGCCAGACCTGCCGTATGGTGGCCTCGTCGCGAAGGCGGGATGCCAGGAGGTCGACGATGGAGGCGGTTCGAAGATCATGCTGCTCGGAGAAGGCCCGGAGATCGTCCCCGACGGCGATGGAACCATCGTCACGAAGAACCTGGCAGATGACGGCGACGGGTTGCAGTCCGCACAGCACGGCCAGATCCACGGAGGCCTCCGGAGCGCCCGCCTTCGACAGCACGCCACCCCTGCTGGCCTGAATCGGCAACACGTTGCCGGGAGTGACGAAGTCTCGTGAACCCACGTCCTGCCTGGCCGCCGTCCGGATGGTGTGCGCCCTGCCCGCCGCCGAAACCTCGAGGCCCAGGGCCGAGCACGCGCCGATGGGCGCCCACACGGGTGCCTGCCCCGGGACCTGGTCCGCCGCCGCATCCACGCTGAGTCCGAGCCTTTGCAGACGCGAGGTCTCCATCGCCAGATAGAGGACCCCACGGGCGTGCCGGAGCATGAAGTTGACGTGCTCCGCGGTCACCTTTTCGGCGGGCACGCAGACGAAGCCCACGCCATCGGCGCTTTCCTCGTCCACGAGCAGGATCGGACGACCCTGACCGAGTTCTTCCCGGATGGTTTCAATGGGAGTCAATGACATGTCTTGTGTCGAGCGGGCGTCCGCATCACTTCGAACCCGGCGCGCCCATGCGATAGGCTTTCACGAACTGGAGAACGTACTTCCCGATGATGTCCGCTTCAAGGTTGACTCTATCACCAACACCACGGCTCTGCAAATTCGTATGGGCCAGCGTAAAGGGTATGATCGCCACCGAGAACGAGCGCGAGGTACACTCGTTGACGGTCAGGCTGATACCGTTCACGGCGATGGAACCCTTGGGGACCAGAAGGCGGCCGACCGCGCCGGGGGCGCGGAAACGAAAATAGGTGAAGTCGCCGCTCTGGTGGATCCGTGCGATCTGTCCCACGGCATCGACGTGGCCGGTGACCTGATGTCCACCCAGCCGGTCCCCGACCTTGAGGGGCCGCTCCAGATTGACGCCGTCGCCTTCACTGACATCCGCCAGATTCGTCCGTTGCAAGGTCTCCGGCGAGACGTCCACGGTGAGCCGCCGCCCGGCTTTCTTGACCACCGTCAGACAGCACCCGTTCACGGCGATGCTGTCCCCCAGTGAAAACTCACGCCCCGGCAACGCGGTCTCGAACGTGAGTTCCCCGCCGTCGGCGCCCGCGCGCCAGCGGGAAACCCGGCCGACGTCTTCGATGAGTCCGGTAAACATTGCCGATGGGATTCCTGTTAAAGAACGGTGGAGTCGCTGGAATCAATTCTCATTCCGTCAGGATACGCTTACCAGATTCCGGGCCCCCGGTCGAGTTGCCGGACATGGATCGAGTTGACCGAACGCTGCTCCTTCCAAGGGACTGTACTACTTGTAATTTCTCGCCAGGTAGGATATTTTATATTAAATATCTAAATCAAATCGAGATAACTATATGAAAATATCACATATACAAAAGGAGATCGAGGAAGGTTTGGCGAACTTGACGACCGCCAACCTGCCGCCCACACTGGAAGGCTTGAGGCATCTCCCGGTCGGTGACCACAACCCCCAAGTCACCATCCGTAACCTTGATGGCGGCAGGAAAGTCCGAGAGGACGCGGCGGGCAGTTACTTCGATCCGGACCGTTGCGAGGTGGTCATCCGATTCATCCCGGTCGAAGCCGCCGGCCACCGGGACGACCGTGCAGACATGACCGTTCCGGATTCCGACGAAACGACCGTCCCCTTCGATTTCGAGAAACCCTTGGACCAGCTTCTCGATGAACTCAGGAAAGTCGAAGGTATCCGCCCATTCGTCGCCCTGAAGTGGTTTCGCGATCAGGTTCTTCCCGCCTGCGGACACGAATGGGCACGCAATCCGAACACGCTCCACTCGCTGTTGCGTTACGCGACCGAGCAGCGCCTGATCCTGACCAGCCAGGTACCGAATCCGAATCAGCCGTACCACCCGGTGACCGCGATACGAGTCAATCGGAGGCATCCGCTGTTTCAATCGGAGCCCCCAATGCCGGCGAACCGGTTTACACCAATCCGGATCCGGGGCGGTTCGATTGCCGACACCGTACTCGGGGACAGACGCTGACCCGGTCCCATGGCAAGCGTCTATCTGGACACCAGCGCGCTGGTCAAACTGTATATCGAGGAAGAAGGGACAGCGCGGGTCGCGGCCCTGACAGCGGACCGGGATGACGTCCAGGTCGTGATTCTGGACATCACGCTGATCGAGTCACGGTCGGCGATCCGTCGGCGGCAGCGTCAAGGCGACGTTTCCGGCACCGAAGCGGATCTCGTTCTGAAACAGATCGAAGAAGATGCAGCCGTTTCCTTTCTTCTTCAACCATCGACCTCCGCGGTGATGGAAGAGGCCGCGCGGTTGATCGACCGTCATACGCTCAGAGCCTATGACGCACTTCAACTTGCCGGATGTCTGGTGGTCCGTCACAGCGTGCCCGGCCCCGTGACGTTCGTCTGTGCGGATACACGGCTGTGCGAGGCGGCGAGCCTGGAAGGGGTGACAACATCGAATCCGCTTGCCTCGTGAGCCGACCGAGCCGGGCGTTCACAGATACGCGGACACCAGAATATCCTCGCCGAGCCGCCTGACCACCGGGCGTGCCAGTTCCGGGCACTGACGCATTCGCGTTATGCCGAGATCCCCCACCATGGGCAGTCCCTCGGCGCCGATGAACTTCGGTGCGTAGAAGCACAGCACCTTGTCCACCACCTTCTCCGCGATGACCCGGCCCGCGGTCACGGCGCCGCCCTCCACCATGACGCTGAGCACCCCCATGCGCGCCAGCTTCCGGAGCACGCGCCTGAGCGAGATCCGGCCCTGCCTCAAGGGAAAGCTCCACACCTGGACTCCCCGTTCTTCCAGCGCCTTTCTCCGGTCCGCCGGAACGCCGTGGCCGGTGACCAGCACGGTCTTCTCGGGCTGTCGCTGGTTGACCAGCTTGGCGGTGAGCGGCGTCCGCAGCCGGCCGTCCAGCACGATGCGCCAAGGGTCCCGGCCTCCCGGCAGCCGGCAGGTCAGTTGCGGATCGTCCGCCAACACGGTGCCCGAGCCTACCAGCACGGCATCGACCTCGTTGCGCAGCCGATGGACGTACTTCCGTGCCGCCGGTCCGGTCACCCATCTGGAGTCTCCGGTGGCGGTGGCGATCCTGCCGTCCAGCGAGGCCGCCAGCTTGAGGATGACGAAGGGAAGCCCTTGAGTGACGTGCTTGGCGAAGGCCTCGTTCAGCCGGCGGCATTCCTCCTCCCGCACCGGCACCTCGACCTCCACCCCGGCCTCCCTGAGCGCGCTCACGCCGCGGCCCGAAACCAGGGGATTGGGGTCGACCATGCCGGCCACCACCCGGCTTACGCCCGCGGCGATCACCGTCTCGATGCACGGGGGGGTCCGGCCGACGTGGCCGCAAGGCTCCAGATTGACGTAGAGCGTGGCGCCGCGGGCCGCGTCACCGGCCTGCCGGAGGGCCACCACCTCCGCGTGGTCGGCGCCCGCCCGCGCATGGTAGCCGCGTCCCACGATACGGCCGCGTCGCACCGCCACCGCCCCCACCATGGGGTTCGGACTGGTCCGGCCGGCGGCCCTGCGCGCCAGCCCGAGGGCCGCGCGCATGTAACGCTCATCCAGTTCCTGGGGCATGGGGTGTCGCGGATGGAAGGACAGGTTTCTAGGAACTACCGCCGGCAGGCAAGGGTTTCCGGCGTTGCTTGCGGGCGGCCGCCCGTTTTGCCGGAGCCGTGGCGCCCGTCCGGTGCGTACGCTCGTTGAGCAGGTCCTCCAACTCCACCATGAACTCGTTGAGGTCCTTGAAGGATCGGTAGACCGAGGCGAACCGCACATAGGCGACCGGGTCGGTATCGTGAAGCTCGCGCATGGCCGCCTCGCCGATGATCGAGCCGGGTATTTCCTTCTCCCCCCGTTCCTGGATCCCACGCTCGATGCGGTCGGCGATCACCTCGATGGCATCCATGCTGACGGGGCGCTTCTGGCAGGCGCGCTTCAGGCCGTTGATGATCTTCAGCCGGTCGAACGCCTCCCGGCGCCCGTCCTTCTTCACCACCATGGGCATGGCTTCCTCCACCCGTTCGTAGGTGGTGAAGCGGCGCGAGCAGGCGATGCATTCCCGGCGCCGCCGGATCATTTCCTCGTCTTTCCCGAGGCGGGAATCGATGACGTGATTATTGGACTGGCGGCAAAAGGGGCATTTCATGGCATGCCTGACGGTTCCGGACCCGGCAGCCTCCAGCGGTCAGGGCTGGGTAGACGCCGCGGTGGAGCTCCTCCGGTAGACCGGGAAGCGCTCGCACAAGACCCGCACCTCGTCGGCGATGGCTCGGAGGCCTTTCTCGTCGCCCACCCGGGCGAGGGCGCGCTGGATCAGGTCGGCGATGGCCCGCATCTCCGGTTCCTTCATGCCGCGGGTGGTCACGGCCGGAGTTCCGATGCGGACTCCGCTGGTCACGAACGGAGAGCGCGTCTCGAAGGGCACGGTATTGCGGTTGGCGGTGATGCCCGCCTGCTCCAGCGTCTCCTGGGCCAGCTTGCCGGTGAGCTCGGAGTCCCGCAGGTCCACGAGCATGAGGTGATTGTCGGTGCCGCCCGAGACCAGCCGGAAACCTCCGTCGGTCAGCGCCCCGGCCAACGCCTTGGCGTTGGCCACGATCTGCCGTTGATAGTCGACGAACTCCGGGGTGGACGCTTCCTTCATGGCCACCGCCTTGGCGGCGATGACGTGCATGAGCGGGCCGCCCTGCATCCCCGGGAAGACACGGCTGTTGAGGGTCTTGGCGTGCTCCTGTCGACAGAGGATCATTCCTCCGCGCGGGCCGCGGAGCGTCTTGTGGGTGGTAGTGGTCACGTAGTCCGCGTAGGGGACCGGGCTCGGGTGGCAGCCGGCCGCCACCAGTCCGGCGATGTGGGCCATATCCACCATCAGCAAGGCCCCCACCTCGTCGGCGATGGCGCGGAACCTTTCGTAGTCCAGGGTCCGGGGGTAAGCGCTCGCGCCCGCCACGATGAGCCGCGGGCGATGCTCGCGGGCCAGCTCGGCCAGGGCATCGTAGTCGATGGTTTCCGATTCCTCCGACACCCCGTATGGCACCACCGTATAGAGGCGGCCGGAAAAGTTCACCGGACTTCCCATGGAAAGGTGACCGCCATGGGAGAGGTCCATTCCAAGGTAAGTGTCGCCGGGTTTCAGGACCGCGAAGTAGACGGCCATATTTGCCTGGGTGCCCGAGTGCGGCTGCACGTTGACGTGCTCCGCCGCGAACAGCTCCTGGGCGCGTTCCACCGCCAGACGTTCCACCACGTCCACGTACTCACACCCGCCGTAGTAGCGCCTGCCCGGATAGCCCTCGGCATACTTGTTGGTCATCAGGCAGCCCTGGGCCTCGAGAACGGCCTCGCTGACGACGTTCTCGGAAGCGATCAACTCCAGGTTGCACTCCAGGCGTTCGCCCTCCTGGTGAATCGCTTCAAAGACTTCCGGATCGACCTGCTCCAGGCTGGCAGTGATCATCGGTGACTTTCGATGTACTCGATGACGTCATGGACCGTCTTGATCTTCTCGGCGTCCTCGTCGGAGATTTCCATCTCGTATTCTTCCTCCAACGCCATCACCAACTCGACGATGTCCAACGAGTCGGCTCCGAGGTCCTCGATGAACGAGGCTTCCGGGCTGACTTCACCGTCGCTCACTCCGAGTTGTTCGCAGATGATTTCCTTGACCCTCGCCTCCACGTCTGTTGCCATACCGTACCTCCTGTATCATATCACTGTCCGCACGGACGGGTTTGAGCCCGGCCCGTACGTGGAAACCCGCCCCTACAACGGGACTCCGATCATGGAGTCACATGTACAGGCCGCCGTTGACCGCGATGGTCTGTCCGGTAATGTATTGACCGCCCGGCCCCACCAGAAACGCCACCGTTTGGGCTACGTCGTCGCAACTGCCGAAGCGACCCAAGGGGATCGCACCAAGATACTTGCTCCGGGTGTCCGCGTCCAGACTCGCCGTCATCTCCGTTTCGATGAAACCGGGCGCGACCGCGTTGACGGTGATCCCGCGGGGCGCCAGTTCGCGGGCCATGGACTTGGTAAAACCCACGATACCCGCCTTGGACGCAGCATATACCGACTGTCCGACGTTTCCCATTTGTCCGGCCACCGAGGTCAGATTGATGATCCGGCCGTACCGCTGCCGGATCATCCTCCTGCTGGCCGCCTTGGTGCAGTGGAAAACACCCCGGAGGTTGACGTCGATGATCCTGTCCCAATCCGGGGCCGGTTGGCGCATCAGCAAACCATCGACGGTGATCCCCGCATTGTTAACTAAAATATCAATTTTCTCATGCTGGTCAACGGCTCTCTTGAAGGCGTCGTCGACCTCGTCCGGCCGGGCAACGTCGAACGGCGACAGCTCGGCGCGGCCCTTG
>JAPOQB010000340.1 GCA_026710965.1 Deltaproteobacteria bacterium
AGCGGGGTGAGGAGAAGAACTGGTACGACGCGCCGTTCTCGGAGCGCCAGCGCATGATGGCGGACCACGGCTTCATCGGCCGGGGCTACGCCGGCCGGGTGACCCAGATCATTTCCGGCTCCATCGGCTTCGACGACTGGGAATGGGGCGTCGATCTCTTCGCCGACGACCCCGTGGTGTTCAAGAAGCTGGTCTACGAGATGCGCTTCGACGAGGCCAGCGCCCTCTACGGGCTGTTCGGGCCGTTCTACATGGGGCTGCAGTTCCGCGCGGAGGAGTTGGGGGCGCTGCTGGAGGGGAGGACGCCGGGGTTCCAGGGGAGCCCGTAGAGGCGCCGTGACCGGGTTGACAGGATCTTCTACCCGTGGACAATCAACTCTGTAACTCTCCAATTTCGTAGCCGTTGGCAAACACCGGATCTGACATGGCAAAGGATATGGCGCAGCCGAGCGGGGTCGGGGGCGGAACACCGGAGGTGCTCGAGCCGTCGATCCGGAACGCCCTCCTGTACTCCATGAACCTGGCGATCTTTCCGCTGGTGATCAACGCCGCGGTCCAGGGCGGCTGGTGGATTCTGGCTCCGCTGATCTTCTTCCAGCTCCCGGATTGGCTCGATACCCGGTTCGGCACCGAAGAGCGGAACATGGACCCGGCCCGGACCCTGGACCGGCAGTTGTTCCTGTACAAGCTGGCGGTGTGGCTGTGGGCGGTGCTGTGGCTGGGGACCCTCGTGTTCTCGCTCTGGCAGGTGCTGGTGGTGGGCCATTTGTCCACCTGGGAAGTGGTGGCCATGGCGTTCGTGCTGGGCATGGTTGCGCAGCCCTGCTTCATCGTCGGCCACGAACTGATCCATTCACGCGCGGCGCCGGAGCGCCGGCTCGGCGAGGTCCTGCTGGCCTGCGTCTCCTACCCCACCTACGCCACCGAGCATATCTATATTCACCACGCACTGGTGTGCACGCCCGGGGACCCCGGCTCCCCGCCCAAGGGCGTGAGCTTCTGGCAGTACCTGCCCGGCGAGGTCAAGAGCAACATCCAGGCCGCCTGGCGCTTCGAGCGCGACCGGCTGGCGCGCCGCCATCTGCCGGTGTGGCACTACACCAATCCGTTTTGGCGCTACGTGCTCGAGACCGCCGCGTGGTACGCGTTCGCGTACTGGGTGGGCGGGCCGTGGGTGGTGCTGACCTACGCCGCCATCTGCGCCGGCGTGGTCTTCTCGATGAAGATCATCAACTACGTCCAGCACTACGGCCTGCGGCGCATCCGAATGCCCAACGGCCGGTACGAAAAGGTCCAGGCGTGCCATTCCTGGAGCGCCGCCTACAAGCTCAGCAACCTGTTCTTCTACAACATGCAGCGTCATCCCGACCACCACATCGCGCCCACCCGGCGCTACCCGCTGTTGCAGCACTGCGGCGAGGACGAGGCGCCGCAACTGCCCGGAAGCTACATGCAGATGGGCGGCATGGCGCTGTTCCCCCGGCGCTGGTTCGAGACCATGGACCCGCTGGTGGACCGCTGGCGCGCCCATTTCTATCCCCAGGTCGAGGACTGGAGCGCCTACGACAGCCCGGCGGCGGCCGCGCGCCCGGACTCGTTCGAGACCATTGCCGAGATCATCGGCGCCGCGCCGCGGCTCGCCAAGTGGATCAACCGCTCGCCGGAGCTGCTCGACAGCCTCCAGCAGCGCGAGTTCACCGACCTCGATCTCCCGCATGGTTTCGGGCCGGATCCCGAATCGGAATCCATCGCCCGCCGCGGCCTGACACGCCTCTACTGGACCGTCGAGCTCGGCGTCCCGGAAATGAGGGAGCAGATCGCCGAACTGCCCTTCCTGGGCGCGAAAGAGGCGGTGCAGACGGCGCGGGACTGGTCCAACCACAAGGTCTTTCAGATTGGCATGCACACGTTGCGCGGCAACCTGTCGCCGGCGGAGGCGGGGGTCGCGCTGTCCAATGTCGCGGAGGCCTCCATCGTCACGGTATTGTCGGCCGTGGAGGAGGACTTTGCCGGCCGCGGCGCCGGGGGCGGCGTGGCGGCCGTGGCTCTGGGCGATCTGGCCAGCCGGGAGGCGGCGCCCGGCGCGGACCTCGATGTGCTGTTCGTCTACGATGGCGGTCCCGCCGAGCACTACCAAGCCCTGTGCCGCCGTTTCCTCGAAATGCTTCGTGAGTTGTCCCGGGACAACCTGCTGTTCGCGCCGGCGCCGGCCGAGGATGCGCGGCGGCGGGTTCGGTCACTGGCCGATTTCGTGGCGGACCACGGGGCCGCCCTGGCGCCCGGCGAGCTGCTGGGACTGACCCGCGCGCGATGTATCTTCGCGGGCGGGGATCCGGAGATCGCCGAGCGTTTCGCCGAGGCGCGGCGCGAGGCGCTGGCCCGGGGCGAGAGGCGGACCCTGCTGCTGGCGGAGTTGCGGCAAGGGGCCGCGGAAGCGCCGGAGCCCGGCCTGGAGTCGATTGACGGCATGCGCGGCGGCCTCCGGGACGTGGAGCGGGCCGCCCGGTCGCTCCAACTGACCCACGCCGGCGACGCTTCGGACCCGCAGTCTCCGGACGCGGGTTCGGTCTTCCAGGCCGCGGGAGAGCGCGGCTGGATCGACGGCGGCGTCGCCGGGCGGCTGGCGGAGGCCGCGGGCACATGGCGGAACCTGACGGGCATCCTGCGGCTGGTGGCGGAGGACGGCTTTGCCCCGGAGACCGCGGGTCCGGAGGTCAGGGGGGTCATCGCACGCTCCTGCGGTGCCGGCGATTTCGATGCCCTGACAGCCTTGGTCCGGGAAACGGCGTCCCGCGCGGCCGCCGATGTCGACTCGCTGCCTTGAAGCGGGACACCCGACACGACCCCGCGCCGCGGGCAGGTCCGGCAACGGCAGGCCCGCGGAAGACCACCGGCGGCAAGGCGCCCACGCCCCCGCAAACGGGCATCCTGAAGAAGACCGTTCCTGCCGACCGCGGCCTCATAGAGGTGCCGGTGCTGGCGCCGCATCTCGATTTCCGGCCCATCGACGACCAGCAGGTGCTGCTGGTATCCGAGACCTTCAATACGCTTCTCCGCGGAGCGATCCAGAAAGATCTCCTGCCGCTGCTCGACGGCCGCCGCACCCGCAACGAAATCGTTGCCGCGCTTGACGGCGCGCACTCGGCATCGAACGTGGAGGCGGCGCTGGTTGCGCTGGCGTCCAGGGGATACGTCGTCTCGGGCGAGCACTCGATGGAACGGGGCCGGGCGGCGTACTGGTCCTCCCTGGGCGCCTCTCCGCGATGGGCCGGGGAACGCCTGGGAGCGTCGACGGTCGCGGTGGCCGGCGACGACGGCCGTCTCGCCCGGTTGCTGGAGGCCATGGGCGTGGCCGTGGTTGGGGGCGGGGACCGGCCGGCTCTCTCCGTTGTCGTCTGCGCCGATTATCTCGACGAGCGTCACGCCGAGGTCAACCGGCGCCACCTCGCGTCCGGCGCGCCGTGGATGCTGCTCAGGCCCCAGGGCGTCCAGCCGCTGTTCGGTCCCGTCTTCCGGCCCGCGGAACAGGGGCCGTGCTGGGCCTGTCTCGCCTATCGCATGCGCGGCCACCAGGAGGTCCACACCTTCCTGCGCAACCTCGGCGGCGGCGACGCGGCCGTCGTTCCCGCCGCCGCCGAACCGGCGGTGGTGGATGCGGTCTACGGCCTGGCCGCGGCCGAGGTCGCCAAGTGGCTGGTCTTCGGGGACATGGCGCCGATCCATGAGCAGGCGGTCTCACTGGATGCCGGCCGTCTGAAGAGCGAGCATCATCCGGTCATGCGCCGTCCGCAGTGCGCCGTCTGCGGCGACGAGACGTTGTACCGCGCCGACCGGGCGGCGGTGCCGGTGCGGCTGCGACCGAGCCCGAAAGGTGTGCGCAACAGCGGCGGTCTGCGCTCGGTGCCGCCCCAGGAGACCCTGGCCCGGTACCGGCATCTCATCAGTCCCGTCAGCGGCATCGTGACCTGGGTCTCGCGCACTACTGAGGAGTCCGATCCCTGGTTGCACGTCCACTGGGCCGGAAGCAACCTGGCGTTGAGAATCAAGAACCTGAGCTCGTTGCGGCGCAGTCTGCGGAGCAAGAGCGCGGGCAAGGGGAGCACGGCGGGGCAGTCCGAGGCCAGCGCCCTCTGCGAAGCCATCGAGCGCTATTCCGGCGCCTTCCACGGCGACGAGATTCGGTGCCGGAAGAGCTATGCGGATTTCGTGGCGGCCGGCGCGGCGGAGGCGGTCCACCCGAACGACGTCCAGCTTTTCAGCGACCGCCAGCTCGACCATGCGGAAGAGATCAACGCCCGCCAACACCCGTACAATATCGTTCCCGGACGCCTTGACCCGGACGCGCCCATGGACTGGTCGCCGGCGTGGTCGCTCACCCAGGGCCGGCATCGATATCTGCCCACCTCCATGCTCTACGGCATGGCGCCGGAGCAGCGCGGGAGTTCCGGCTTGTGGGCGGATTCCAACGGCTGCGCCGCCGGCAACACCCTGGAGGAAGCGATACTTCAGGGGTTCTTCGAGCTGGTGGAACGCGACGCCTTTGCCATCTGGTGGTACAACCGGCTACGCTTTCCCGCGCTGGACCTCGAGAGCTTCGGCGACGACTACCTGGCGTCGGCATACGGCTACTACCGCGACCTACACCGCGACCTTTGGGTGCTGGACGTCACCGGCGATCTCGGCATCCCGGTCTTCGTCGCGCTCTCGCGCCGCACCGACACGGAAGTGGAGGACATCATCTACGGCGCCGGCGCGCACAGCGATCCGCACATCGCGGCCTTGCGCGCGGTGTGCGAAATGAACCAGTGCCTGACCTGGGTCCCCCGCTCGGGCAGCGGCGATACCCGGTACGGCGTCGACGATCCCATGTGCCTGTCGTGGTGGCAGAACGCCAGACTGGAGGACCACCCCTACCTGGCGCCGGCGCCCGGCGCCGCCGCGCGCGGCGGGCCGGACTATGCCGTCCCCGACACCGGGGACGTGAAGGAGGACGTGGAGCAGTGCCGGGCGCTGGTGGAGGCCAGGGGAATGGAGTTCCTGGTGCTCGATCAGCCCCGCCCCGACATCGGAATGCCGGTGGCAAGAGTCATCGTGCCGGGGCTCCGCCACTTCTGGGAACGCTTCGCGCCCGGACGTCTGTACGACGTTCCGGTGGAAATGGGCTGGCGCGAAGCCCCGCTCGCGGAAGCCGGTCTCAACCCGGTCCCGGTCATCGCGTGAAACCCCATGATGGACTTTGAGGAAGCCTTGGCGGTTACCCAGGAACGCCTCCGTGGCGAGGCGGACTCCCTGGGGGCGCTGTTGAAGGGGCTCAGGACTCTGATTCCCGCCGCGTTGATCGGGGAAAGGGAATGGGAGGATCTGCTTGCCAGCGCCCGCGAGCTGCCCGCCACCATGGCCGCCTTCCCCTTCGGTTTCGAGCTGCCGTTGAATGAGCGCCGGCCGAGAGCGGACCTCGGGGTGTCCGTGGTGGGCGGGACGGACGCGGCGTCGTTCTTCGCGCAAAGGGCGCGGTCCGAAAACGCGGATTCGTCCGCTGCCGGAATCGCGCTGCTGCTGTCGGAGACGGACTCGGAGAAATCCCTGTTGCGTGAGGTCGTGGGCCGCAAGATGATGCTCGAGTACGACATCGGTTCGGCGGCCGGCGGCTCGCGCCGGGACCCGGGGATATTCCTGCGGCCCGCCGAACGGCCCATCGTCGGCGACGGCGCGGCCCAGCGGCTTCGGGATGTAGGCGTTGTGGTGGACACGGTGGTTGCCGCCGCCGGATGGACCCCGGATGCCGCCGAGCGCCGGCAGGTCGAACGGGTGCACCTGGCGCAGAAGGCGGATACGCGCATCGAATCCATCGGCGTCTTTCCGTCGCGCGGCCGGGCCATCCGCCTTGCGGTGACGGGATTCCGGACCTCACGTGCCATCATGGCGTTCCTGGAACGCGCCGGCTGGCCCGGCCGGCATCCGTTCGTCGCCGCCACGGTCTCGCGCTTCGAGGAACGAGGGGGATTCGTGGAGCTGGGGCTCCATTTGGACGTGCACGCGGACGGCCTTGGTCCGACCCTTGGACTGAGTTGCCTGGCCAAGGAAAGGGTGGCGAAGGATCCGCGTCACTGGCTGGACCGCCCCGATCTCTGGACCGCCTTCATCGACGGTTTGCGCGAGGAGGGACTCGCAGTGCCGGAAAAACTGTCGGCGCTGGCCAACTGGACCACGGCGCCGACAACGCTGTTCGGCAGGCTGGGGCCGTTCGTGCTCCTGCGCGGCATCCACCACATCAAGCTTGTGCTGGCCGGGGACCGGATCGAGCAGGTCAAGGGCTATCCTTTCATGGCGCTGTTGGGGACGCCGTCTTCCTGAGGGGAGGTGCATCGCGAAATGTCCGCCTCGGACGAGAAAAAAGCGGCCGAACGCTATTACGACGACAACACGCCGGGCATCTACCTCAAGGGGTGGAACCGCGACCACATCCACTTCGGCCTGTTCGAGCCGGGCGAGTGCCCCGAGCCCGGCGAGGTCCTCGCGGATTCCCCGGGACTCGCGCGAGCGGTGGAGCGCATGGTCGAGGTCATCGTGGCGCCGGCGGGCATCGAGGAAGGCCATCACGTGGTGGACGCGGGGTGCGGCGTGGGCGGAACCGCCATCCACCTGGCAAGGACGCGTGGCTGCAGGGTCACCGGCGTCAACCTCAACCGGATGCAATTGGAGATCGCCGCCGGGAAAGCCAGCGAAGCGGGTCTGGATGACCGGACCGCCTTCGAGTTTGCCGACTGCTCCCTGAGCCTGCCTTTCGCCGACGCCTCCGTCGACGTCGTGGTCAACATCGAGAGCGCTTGCCACTACGAGGACCGGGGGCACTTTCTTCACGAAGCGAGCCGCATCCTCAAACCCTCGGGAAAGATCGTCGCCATGGACTGGATGGCGCGCGACGGTTTGGCGTCCGAGGAATACGACCAATACATTGTGCCGCTGTGCAAGCCGTTCGCGGTGCAGGGCCTGGAGAGCCAGTCCACCTACTCCGAGAAACTGCGCGCGGCGGGTCTGGAGATCCTGGAGTTCGAGGGTTTCGACGGCAAGGACGCGGACAACTTGCGGCTCGTCGGGAATGCCTACAATCTCCTCGCGACCCTGCAGTTCTCCGGCGTCGAAACGGCTGGAATCCGCGGATTGATGGACCAGTTCGGAACGCTGTACCAAGCCTGGAGAAACGGAAGCTTCGAGCTCAGGCGATACTGTGCGCGGAACCCCGGGGGCGGGCGCCCGCCTGCCGGCGCCGAAGGGGTTGATCGGCCGTGAAGGCCGCCGTCGGGGGCAGGCCTTATGCCGGCCTCGCACCGGACAGGAAGCGGTAGGTGAACACCCCTGCCTGCAATCCCTGATCGTAGCCGACGGTCGCCTCCATGAACTCCCGGGATGCCTGATTGAGCCCGCCGGCACGGGGGTTCATGAGCGTCAACAAGAGCCAGCCGTTGCGGATTCTCCCGGTGGACCGCGCCGCTTCAGCGGAGAGGTCCTGCTCCCATATCCCTTCGAAACCCGCTTCGGCGAGCGTCGCGAGCACATCGCGCCAGGGCTCGAGGGGCGGCATGCGCCAGCCTCGCCGGGCGGTTGCGTGAAAGGCTTCCTGCGCTTCGGTCATGGGGGCGCCGCTCAACAGTCCTTCGAGGGCCTGCCAGCGCCCGCCGCGCTTGAGCACCCGGTAGACGCCCCGCAGGTAGGCGAGCTTGTCTTCCGCGTAACAAAAGGATTCGTGGTTCAGCACCGCGTCGAAACTGGCGTCGGGGAACGGCAGGTCCATGAAGTCGCCGTGGCGGAACTCCACCAGATGGCCGACCCCGCGTTGTTCCGCGTGTTGGGCCGCCACCGCGACGTGAGGCTCGCAGATGGTCAACCCGGTGACGTGGACGCCATGCGTCTCCGCCAGCGTGATCGCGGTGCCGCCCACGCCGCAGCCGGCATCCAGCACGCGCTGTCCCGCGCCGAGATCGCACCCCTGCACCAGGGTATGGTTGGCGCGCAGCAGACCTTCCTGATCGGTGGTCGTGTCCGGTCCCCACAGCCCGAAATGACACGCCAGCAAATCCCCGCCGAACTTCTCCATGCGCTCGGTCAAGGCGGCGTAGTGCTCGGACACCGACGTCTCCATCTCCACTCCACTGCCGGCCTGTGTCTGCATGCGGTCCATGATGCGTAGAGGCCCGCGGAAAAGCAAGCCTGGGCCTCCGCGGGGCGCCGGGACTTTACCGCAGGGAGCCTGCCCCGCGGTCCACCTCCCGCACGGACACTTTACCGAGGTCGCGCAAGCCGATAAAAGTATCCCTCTGGAAGGCTTGGGCCGCTACGAATCCGCCGGGATGTGTTGGCGATACGTGATGCACCTGGACGTGCGGCACCCCTGCCTGAACAGGGCAGCGATGACCACGGAGGGCGGTTGAGGATGGCCGAACAAGGTCTACCGGACGTAAGCAGGGACTGGGAAGACCGGCAGGCTCGCTCGTACGATTTCGGAAGAATGAGCACGAGGGTGCCGGGCGCGGTGGCGAGACCGAAGAGTGTCGAGGAGGTAACCACCCTCGTCCGCGGTGCCGCCCGGGACGGAGTCCAGGTAGCCATCCGAGGGGGAGGACACTCCCAGGGCGGACAAACCCTCACGGATGACGGCGTGGTGCTCGACACGATGTACCTCGATCGAGTCGAGGTCCTGGGAGGCGACCTGGTGCGGGCACAAGGCGGAGCCCAGTGGGGCAAGGTGGTGGATTCCCTGCGCGGGACGCGGCGGCTGCCACGGGTGCTGGTGGACACCGCGGAGGTGACCGTGGGCGGAACGCTCTCCGCCGGAGGTCTGGGAACCACGTCGCACCGGTACGGGATGCAGATCGGGCAGATCGAGCAACTCGAAGTGGTGACCGGAACCGGCGAACGCGTGCGGTGCTCAAGGACCCGGAACGGGGAGCTCTTCGATGCGGTGAGAGGCGGCCAGGGCCAGTTCGGCGTCATTACCGAGGCGTGGATCCGCCTGCGTAAGTCCGGGGAACGGCTCCGGCAGTACGAAATCCGCTACCGCGACTACGACCGGTTCGCGAGCGACTTCGAGCGGATCATCGACGAGGGCCGGTTCGACCGTCTGCGGGCGGAAACCAGGGTCCACGGCGAGGAAATCATCATGAGCGCCGGCGTTGAGTACGACGGGGACCACGATGACGGGAAGGCCTTGGAAGGGCTGGGGTACGACAAGGTCGTAAGCAGCCGCGACACTACCCAGGTCGGGCACGCCGGGATGTACCTGAGATGGCTGTTCAGCCAGAAGCACTACTACCCGTGGCGGGATTGGTTCATGCCCTGGGAGACCCTGCGAACGGTGCTCGTCCAGCCGTGGCTCGACCGGGACTGGGTGCCGCCGTCACCGGCGAGCTGGATCGGGATTTACCCGATCCAGACGGAGGCCATCGATGCCCCGCTCTTCATGCATCCGAACGGAGAGCGCATGTTCTCGTACCACGTGCTTGCGGTGCTGAATAAGTACGAGAGGGCCAACGAGCTGGCGGGGAGACTGAAGGAAATGACCGGAACCCTCGTCGGCCTCGGGGGAAAGAGTTACCTGTCGGGCGGCGTGGGCTACGGGCGCAAGGAATGGCGGGAACACTACGGCGAGAAGCTTGAAACGGGCCTTCGGTGGAAGAAGGAGTTCGATCCGAAACAGGTGTTCCGGGGGGAGGGTATGCCGTTCGGAAACAGCATGGCGGCGTCGGACTGCCCCCGCCCGCCTCAGCCGGAAGGGCGGCCGGCTCCCGCGTCCGCCGTCGGGGTGCCGCGGTCGACGGCCAGCACCAGGGGCGGGAGGAGCAGCATGTCGGCCATCAGCGCGAACGCGATGATCATCGCTGTGAGCAGCCCCACTTGGGCGGTGGGGATGAACGGCGACAGCACCAGGATCAGGAACCCCGCCACCAGCACCACCGTGGTCGTGGACATGGCCCGCCCGGCCGTCTGAAACGCAAACCGCACCGCGTCCTCGGGTGTGTCGCCGTGCTCTTGCCGCGCGCGGCGGTATTTGCTGAGAAAATGCACGGTGTCGTCCACGACGATGCCGATGGTCATGGCCACGACCACTGACAGCGCCAGTCCGACCTGCCCCACCATCAGCCCCCAGACGCCGAACCCCATGATGGCGGGGACGAAATTGGGCACCAGGCTCGCGAGGCCGAGCCGGAACGACCGCAGGGCGGCGATGAGAACGATGGAAATGCCCAGGAGCGCCACCGTGGTCCCGAGCAACATGGCGCGGATGTTGCGCTGGCCGATATGGGCGAACAGCAGCGCCGGGCCCGATACGTCGACGCGGGTCACACGTGGCACGTTGCCCTTCAGCCAGGCCTCCGCCCGTGCGTTCAACTCCAGCACCTCCCGCGAGGAAAGGATCTTCGCCGTCACCGTCATGCGTGTCGCCGATTTGGCGGTGTCGATCCGGTGGTTCAGGTCCAGCCCCAGGGGCAGAGAGAGTTCGTAGAGCAGCAGGTACTGGGCCGCGAGCTCTCTGCTCGCGGGCAGCCGGTAGGCCGCCGGATCGTCGCCGTGCATACTCTTGTTGAGTTGCCGGAAGGTATCCGTGACCACCTCGACGTGCCGTGTCTCCGGTTGCTTGCGGTACCAGCCGGCGAAAGAAGACACGTCGGCGAGAAAGGCCGGGTCGGCGATCTCCCCCGGGCCGGAGGAGACGAGCGAGTATTCGAGCACGGTGTTGCCGCTCAGCCTCCGGTCCAGAAAATCCGTATCCTGCCGGAACTCGACGCTTTCATCGAAGAAGTGCACCAGGACGTCGTTGAGCTCGTTGCGTGGGATAGCCGCCATCAGTGCCAGCACGACGGCCGCGAAGCCCCACAACAAGGCCTTCCGGCGCCGCACCACGAATTCCGCGATGGCCGCCATCGCCGTATCCTCGCGCCGTCCGCCGCCCCCCGGTACGCGTATCGGGAGGAGCGAGAGCAGCGCCGGGAGGAAGGTCACCGACAGCACGAACGAGGCGCCGATGCCGAACGCGACGAAGTTTCCGAGGTGACGGTAGGGCGGCACCTCGGAGAAATTCATGGTCAGGAAGCCCAGCGCCGTGGTCAGGCTGGCCAGAAAGACCGGGTGCAGGTTGAGCCGGACGGCCTCGACGATGGCCGCGGACTTGGAGTCGCCGGCCCGCAGGCGCTGCAATATGGCCACCAGCAGGTGCACGCAGTTGGCCACGACGATCATCAGCACGATGGTCGGCGCCGGCGCCGTGGGCGGGGAGAAGGGCAGGCCGACCCAGCCCCCCAGCCCCATGGAAGCGAGAACGGAGAAGACGATGACGAGCCCGGTGGCCGCGACGCCCGTGAGTCCCCGGGTCAAGACTCCAAGGACCAGGGCCATGATGGCGAGGCTCGTGGGTAGGAAGATCTTCTGGCTATTGACCGACGCTTCCGAGAAGACGTGGTTGATCATCACCGTACCCACCACACGGAGGTCGATGCCCGGAAACCGTTCTTCCGCTTCGGCGGCGAGCGTGCGGGCGAATTCGGCGACCTCCGGCACCCTGACCGTTTGGTCTTCCTCGGGCAGTTCCACGGTGACGTTGACGGCGCTTACACTGCCGTCCCGAGCCAGGATGCTTCCCGCAAGCCGGGGGTCGGCCAGCGCGGTTGCGCGGATCCGCGCCCGTTCTTCGGCATCGTCCAGCCTCGCCGGGTCGACGAGGTCGCGGACGGACAGGTCGTCGCCGTCCGCGGTCGTATGCTGAAAGTTGGCAATGGAGTCGACGCGCTTCGAGTACGGCGTCTGCTAGGCGCGGTCGGTAAGCCAGATCACGGCCGCCAGGGCCTGTTCCGACGTGGCGTCGCCATCCTCCGGAACGATCATGAACAGGACGCTGTCGCTCTTCCCGTAGGTGTTTTCCAGCGCCTCGAGCGCCAGTAGCTGAGGATTGTCCTGTTTGAAAAATATGCGGTAGTTGGTGGAGAACTCGAGGAACAGGCAGCCGGCGCCGGCCAGCGCCACCAGTATCAGGCTCACGGCGACGACCAGCCACCGGGCCGACACCACCCACTCGGCGAATCGTGCTTCGAACCGTTGCTTTGTGAAGCTGGAACGGGACATCCGATGCAGGGCCGGGCATGAAAAAGCGACCAAGGACACAACGAAGTATTGCGCCCAGGGTCGCCTTTAAATCATCGGACCGCTCAAAGCTCGACCGGCGTGTGCCGGGAGCGGTGAGCCTCGTCTAGATTCCGCAGCAGCAAAGCCCGGCGGAGACCGCCTCGAGCTGCTCTTCATCCAGGACCGGGCTCGGCGGCAATGCCAGATGGACGGTGCGCATATCGCTCTCGTGCACCTTGATCTCGATGTTGTCCGGAACCGTGATCCCGAATTCCTGGTTCAGGACGCCCTTGGGGTCCGCCACAAGCTGCGCCCGGAAGGCCGAATCCTCACTCGCCTTCTCCGTGAGAACACGACGCATCTCTTCTGCCGACGTGAACATAGTACACCTCCTGAACGACACAGAGTTTGTAGAGAGAAATATACCCTTTTCGGCCGCATTGCAATACCGCTGCAATACTATTTTTGTAATGGGTCACCAATTTTCGCTATACGGAGCCAGTTTGACACCGATTAAGCCATCTGCCGGCGCACCAGGTCCCGGAACACGCCTTCGGCCGCCGACAACTCCTCAAAGGATCCTTCCTGGACCACCTTTCCGGCCCGCATTACGTAGATGTGATCCGCTTGGCGTAACGTGGAGAGACGATGGGCGATGACGAGCCGCGTCGAGGTAAGGTCCGCGAGGTTGTTCATGATCGTGGACTGGCTGTCGTTGTCGAGCCAGTTGGTGGCTTCGTCGAGCAGCACGATGCGGGGATTGCGGAGCAGCGCGTGAGCGATGACGATGCGCTGGCTCTCGCCTCCGGAGGTGACGCTGGCGCTGGCTCCCACGTTCGTCATCATTCCCATGGGCATGGCGGCGATCTCGTTGTCCACCGCCGCGAGCCGGGCGGCCTCCCACGCATCGTCGACGGTGGCATCTTCGTTGTCTCCGACGATGTTGTCCCAAAGGTCCTGCGGATGGAGCTGCACGGCTTGCGGCACCGTGCCGATCCGGCGGCGTACCTGCTTGAGATTGAGGTGCTTGAGGTCGCGCCCGTCATAGTACACGGCTCCGCCGGATGGCTGGTCCAGACCGAGCGCCAGACGGAAGAGGGTGCTCTTGCCGGCGCCCGATTCGCCGGCGATGGCGACGAACTCCCCGGGACGGGCGCGGATCGATACGTCGTCGAGGATCATCGGACCATCGGGATCGTAGCGGAAGGAAACGTGATCGAATGCGATCTCGCCGCCCAGGGTGTCGACCGGTTCTCCCTCGGCGCTGATCTCGGGGGGGTGGGCCAGGAACGGCCGGACCTGATCGAGCGCCGGCATGATGGCGGCGACGGCGCCGAACGATGCCCCCAACCGGACCACTGCGTTCTGGAACAGCATGAACAACGTGTAGACGACCAGGAAGTTGCCGGCCGTCATCGTCTCTCCGTCCGGCAGCGTCGCCGCCAGCAAAAGCAGCGCCGCCGCCAGCAGCGGCAGTGCCGCGCCGAACGCCCGCAGGTGGCTTTCGAATGCTCCAAGCTCCACCTCCGCTTGCTTCTGCTCGCGGTAGTCCCGCGCCCAGACCGCGAACGCCGACCCTTCGGCGCCTCCCACACGCAGTTTCGAAATACCGTTGATGATCTGGAACAGCCTCCCGGCGAGACCCTGGACGGTGCGGATCACACGGCCGTGGGGCGATATCTGACGCAGCCCCAGCGCGACGGTCACGATCAGGGACAGCAGGCCGAAGGCGGCGGTCACCGCGCCCAGCGCGGCGTCGTAGAAGAAGATCAGCAGGAACGCGGGCGAGAGGAACACGATCGACAGAAGGCCCTCGGCCACCACGCCCTGCACGGCGTCGCGCAGGCGCTGGAACGTCATCCCCCGCATGGCCAGTTCGCCGGCCGAATAGCGGTGCAGGAACCCCGGCGGCAGCCGGAGCAACCGGTCCCAAAACGCCGTCTCGACGCGGGAGGTGACCCGTCCTTCAAGGCGCATCAGGGCCATTCCCTGGAGGACGTGCAGCAGTCCCCGGATCAAGGCGAACGCCGCCACGGCTCCGCCGGCAAGATACAAGAGGCCGGCCTCGCGAGCGGGAATCACCCCATCGACGATGATGCCCAATACGACGGCGGGCAGCAGCATTACGAGACCGCCCAGCAACCCGGCCAGCAGGAAGCGCGCGAAGTCGCGGGTCAACCCCCGGGTGGCGAGCCGCAACAGGTCCCGCAAGCCGGCGGCGGCCGACGGGAGCGGCTGCTGGAACACCCACGCGTCGGCCTGAAGAGCTGCCGCGCGTTCCGCGGTGACCCTGATCTTGCGCCGGTCCACCGGATCCACCTCGTGATAGGGTCCCAGCACGCCTGGCAACAAGGCCACGGGTTGGCCGTCGCCGGTTCGAAATGCCAGAATCGCGCCGCTGTCGCCGATCCACCAGCGATCTTCCTGGGCGAGGCGTACGCGCCGGCCGCGTACGCCCGATGCGGCCAGGACGGCGCCGAGGCCGCCGCCGGTTCTGTCCGCCCGCTCGGGCCAGTTGAAGTCGATTCCCTCATGGCGGCCGATGATGCGGAGGGCTTCGAACAGCCCCGAATCGTCGGCGCCACCCGGTTCCGGCAGGCCGTAGACGTTGAACAGCCGGCGCCGGGCGCCTTCCTCGTCGGTGCGGCGGCTGGTTGTGCGCGCCCTTTCGAGATTGGCCTGGTCCACCACCGCCAGGCCCCGGTTGAGCCGCTCCAGCGAAAACGCCACGGCGTGGAAGGCCGCCAACGAGGACAGCAGCAGGCCCTCTTCCGCAAGGGCCTCGGAAGATCGGGCGGAAAGGTTTGCCTCTGCCGTCAGCGTGAGCCAACTCGCCGGCGTGAGGGGTACGGTGGCCATCCGGGGGCCGCCGTCCGGCTCCTCCCCCATCGGATCGATGATGTCCATGAACAGGCCGGCGTCCGCCGGCGGCGACACCCACACCACACCCCGGCGGGCCGACAGCGTACCGCTCAATGTCCGTGGGGGCTGTCCGGACTCCATCAGGACGTGCGGGCGGGGCCGGTTCAGAACGTCCCGCGACAGGATGGCGGAAACGTCCATGAGCCAGGCATCCACGTGCTCCGCCAGCTCGGCGTTTCGGAGGGCCGCCAGAGCGGCGCGCGGGAGCCGTCGCAGCACCGTGCCCGGCAACCCCTTGGCGATCAGGCCCAGAGTGGTTTGTGCCTCCTGCGGCGCGACCCCGGGCAGCAGGCGGCCGCAATCGGCGCGGAGCAGGTGCTGCGGCGCCGATTCCTCCACGCCGCCACGGCGTTCCACCAGGAACAGGTCGACGGCGCCGGTTTCGATGAACCACACGAACTCCGGGTCGCCCATGTCCAGAGGCAGGTTGCCGGCGCAGGACACGGGGGTGCCGGACTGCGTGGCAAGGTCGGCGAGGGCGTGGGTTTCCTGGCTCTCCATTGCGTCATCCCGCCCGGACCAACCGGTAGTAGAGTCCGTTCTCGTCCGCCATGAGCCCGTCATGGGTTCCGCGCTGTACCTCCACGCCTTTCTCGAGCACGATGATCTGGTCGCAGTCGCGGACCGTGCTCAGGCGGTGCGCGACGATCAGGCAACTGCATCCCCGGCGCCGCAGCGCATCGTCCACCGACTCCTCGGTGGCGGCATCGAGGGCGCTGGTGGCCTCGTCGAGGATCAGCACCGTGGGGTTGCCCACCAGCGCCCGGGCGATCTCGAGCCGTTGTCGCTGGCCGCCACTGAAGTTGCCCCCGTCTTCCGCGACCAGGGTGCCGTAGCTCAAGGGCCGGTTGAGGATGTCCTCGTGGATGCAGGCGTCCCGGGCGGCGGCGACGACGTCGTCGTCGGGAACGGCCGGGTTCCACAGGGTGATGTTGTCACGGACGGTGGCGGAGAACAGGATGATTTCCTGGTCCACCATGGACAGGGAGCGCGACAGGACATCGCCGGGGATCTCGCTGCGCGGGCGGCCATCGAGCAGGATCTCGCCGGACCAGGGCTGGTAGACGCCGGAAACCAGGCGCGACAGCGTCGATTTTCCGGACCCGCTGGGACCCACCACCGCCACGCGTTGCCCCGGTTCGATGGTCAGATCGAAGTCCTTGATCAGCGGCGGGCGGCCGCGGTTGTAGCCGAACGTCACTCCTCGGAGCTCCACCTTCCCGGCCAGGCGCAGCCGGCCGTTGAACGTCGCGATGGCGCCCGGCTCCGTGGCGGCGCGGGTCAGGCCCGGGTCTTCGGCGGTTTCGGTGATGTCGTCCAGGCGCTGCATGTCGGTCTCGAGCGCTTGGCGTTCGTCGGCGAATTCGACGAAACGCCCCACGGGTTCCAGGAACATGGCCGCCACGATGTAGAACGCCACCAGCGTGCCCAGGGTCAGTTCGCCGGCCATGACCTGGGTCGCCCCGATGACCAGCACGGCGGCGTTCCCCAGGATCATGAACAGTCCCGGCAGGGCCGCGTTGACGTGGCTTAGCTCGGAGAATCGCTGGCGCGCGACCAGTTCGCGGGCCTGATGGCCGCTCCAGCGGGAAAAGAAGCCGTCGTCCTCCGCGGTCATTCGCAGGCTGTCCGTCTGGTTCAGCATCAGCGTGCCGACGCCCACCAGCAGTCCCTGCTCGCGCCGCAAGGCATGGCTCTGGTCGGTGCGCATGCGCGTGATCACGCGCACGAGGGCCCCGTTCAACACCGCCAGGCCCAGCACGATCAACGCCAGCATGGGGTCGTACGCCAGCATGAAAGCCAGGAACAGCGCGCTCATGGCGACGTCGATAAGCACCCCCAGGAAATGCTCCGACAGATTCTTGGAGATTCTGTCGATGGATAGGAGGCGGACGGTCAACTCGCCCACCAGACGGTGGCTGAAATACTCCACCGGCAGCCGCAGCAGCCGGGAAAGACAACGGTCGCCGGCCATCACCGAAATCCGGATGGACAGGCGCTGAAGCCACCGTTGTTTCACCCAGGTGAGCCCGTAAACCAGCACCGAGGCGCCGGCCACGGTCGCGGCCACGAGGCTCCCCCAAGGCTCGTTCTCTCCCAGCACCCGGTCCACGAATATGCCCAGCGCCGCCGGCGTGACCAGGGCCAGTATGGCCAGCATGAGCCCCGCTGCCATTGCGTAGGCCAGCGAACCCCAGGCACCCTGGAGCCATGCCGGCAGACGCTGCAGGAGGCTGGCTCGAACACCGCCGCGCTTGAACTCGGGCCCGGGATTGAACTCCAAGGCGACGCCGGAAAAGCCGGCGGCGAACTCCTTGGCGGAGAGGATGCGCCGGCCCGTGGAGGGGTCGTTGAGATAGAACCGGTCGCGATCAAAGCCTTCCAGGATGAGGAAGTGGTTGTATTCCCAGAACAGGATCAGCGGAAACGGCAGCTTCTTGAGCTGGTCTGCCTGTGCGCTGCGGCCCTTGCACTCGAGCCCGTAGTGCCGGGCGGCGCGCATGATGCCGGCGGCGGTGGAGCCGTCGCGGCTGACTTCGCACTTGCCGCGCAGTTCCGTGAAGGGCACCCACCGCCCGAAGTAGGCAAGCACGCTGCCAAGGCACGCCGCGCCGCATTCGGTGGCGTGAGTCTGCAACTGTAGCGGCGTGGTGACGCGCCGCCTTGCGGGCTCGTCCTCGGGTTTCTTGCTCGATCCCGCAGTTGCTTTCCGGCCGGGCGAGACCATTCAGGATTGTCCGAGATCGAAAAGCGACACCGGCGAGTGCCGGCCGATGATGATGCGGACCCGGCACGGCGTGCCGCCTGGCACCGGAAGCCGCGACGCACGGCTCAGGGCGACATCGATTCGATGCGCGGACTGCGTGGACGCCGGCGGCAACGCGGCCAACCAGTGGGGCAACGGCCCGGGTGTGACGGATGCCACTTCCCCGTCCCATCGGCGAGTGGTACCGTCGGGCATCGTGACATCCACCGAGGCCTGCATGCCGGGTCTGATCCGTTGCGTCATGTCGGGGGCGATTCGTAACACGGCTTGAAGGGGATGGGCGGCCGCGTCGCCAAGCTGCGCCACGGCGGCGCCGGCCGGCAGGTACTCACCCGGGGCCGACTG
This sequence comes from Deltaproteobacteria bacterium, assembly GCA_026710965.1. Lineage (GTDB taxonomy): Bacteria > Desulfobacterota > Binatia > UBA9968 > JAJDTQ01 > JAJDTQ01. The sequence goes on from JAPOQB010000340.1 coordinate 18,149, forward strand.
CAACGCCATGATGCGGCCGGCGATTTGACTGACGATGAACTCCCTCGCGGAGCGTTGCGCCTCCATCTGCAGCAACGCCACGCGGGCCGAGGCCAGCAGCGTGCGCAACGGGCCCCCGTCGCCGCCGGCCTGCCCGATCCCCTGTTCCAGCAACTCCACCCGCCGGCGCAGGGCGGCGGCCTCCCGATCGAGTTCCGGCACGCTCTGCCGCGCGATGGGAGCCCCGGCCTCGACCCGGTCTCCGGGAGCCACCAGATATTCGACCAGGTATCCGGGCTCCGTGGAAATCACGTCGTGGCGCGCGCCCGGCTCGAGCAGGATTCCGTCAACCGTCACGGCGCGGACGACGCTCCCGAACAGCGCCCAGGCCACCAGCGCCAATAGCACCAACCCGATTCCGCCGAGGATGACACGCTCGTGGGGCGCGGTTACCCTCAAGAGATGGTCGAGCTGCTGGCGCTTGTTCTTGTTGGCAGCGGCCTGTTCGAGGAACGGGTTATTGAACATGCGGCAGAATTTCCTGATCTTCTGCTAACCACCGAATTCGGTGAAGAACAATCCAGGTAGGAAGCTAACAGAAAACAGGGAGTTATACCATTTCGGATACTCAGTTCACCCACGCCCCGGGATTCGGGACTTGTCCGGACTGGTTGACAAAATAGACAAAATAGACGACAAATACGAGGCATGGGGCACACCAGGGAACAACAACTCCAGGAATTGGAGGGCGTCCTGCATGCCGCCACCGGTGACCTGAGCGCAGCCCAACTCGCGGCGCTAGTGGAACACCCGGAGGCCGTTCGCTCTGCGTTGGCGGCGGCGGCGGGGGTGCTGTCATCGGAACTCGGGAGTGCGTCTCTTCGCGAACAGTCGGACGTCGAAACGATCGCTGGCGCAGAGCCAGAGCGGATAGACGTCCGGGAAGCGGACAGGCGGATGTCGAGTCGATCGCGACTGGGAGGAACTGAGGAAGTGCTCACTGCCGACGAGTTGGCTGTGCGGATCGGGCTCAAGACCCGACAGTCCGTCCACGACTGGCGGAGAAAGGGTAGGATCGTCGGCTGGCAGGGCGTTAAACGAGGTTATGTGTTCCCGGCGGGTCAGTTCGATCGACACGGCAGGCTCTTGGATGGACTCGACCGGATCGTTCCACACTTCAGCGACGGGTACTCGGCGTGGATCTGGTTGACCACGCGGCGTCCGTCCCTCGGCGGGGCGACACCGATCGCTCTCCTCGGTCAGGGAGAGCGTGACCGCGTGGCGGCTGCCGCCAAAGGAGATGCCCAAGGCGACTTTGCGTGACCACCCGGTACGATCCCGAGCGCATTCGCGGGTCCCTTCGCTCGGTACGGCTTGGTCGGGTCTACCGCCTGATCCACTTCAGCCACCGTGCTCGCCCTCTCAACGCCGTCCCTACTCCAAGCCGGTTCAGCGATCCGGCCGGGCAGTACGCGGTTCTCTACGTGACCGAATCCGTCCGTTGTGGCTTCTGGGAAGCCCTTGCACGCAACCGCTTCACACGGCACAGGCGCCGCCAAATGCCACGCTCCGATGTTGAATCCAGACTGGTCGTAGAGATTCGCTCGATCGAACCGCTCGATTTGGTTGACCTACGAGAGGACGGGCCGATCCGTATTGCCGCTCCAACGGCGGTAGCTCACGACGCCAACCACGCTGCGGGTCGTTCGCTCTCGGCTGCTACCTATGCGAACGTGCCGGAGGCAGACGGCTTTCTGTTTCAGTCGAGATTCACGGGACATGTGTGCGCAGGTGTATTCGACAGGGCGTTTGAGAAATTGGAGGCCCTGGACATCACCCCGCTTGTGGTACACGCGGACTTCCTGCGCGCGCTGACCGACTATGACATAACGCTCACGACACCAAGTGGGTTAGAAAATAGGCAACGAGGAGCAAACAAATAGGGGCTCACCCATGAAGTCGGCCATAAAAGATCTCGTGCAACTCTCCGATCGACGCCTCTTTGAGGAAGTCTCGGAAGGTATCTCTCAGATCGTCAAGAATGCGGTGGACCTGGAGGATGGGGCTACCTGTCTCATCCAGAACGAGCACCATCGCACTGGGGAAATTCTTTCCAGCTTCGCCGAAGAGGAGGCAGCTAAGGTGCTCCTACTCGTTGACGTGGTGCGATGCCCGCGCGACCAATCAGACGCCCGAGGCAGAACACTGGGATATTTTCACAATCATTTCGCCAAGAGAGTCTACTCCAAGTTGTGCTCCTGGCACTTCGTTGGCTTTGAGGACTTGTGTGAAGCAATAGAACGGGAGTGCCAAGAGTTCTACCTGGATGGACCCAATGACGTCGACTGGATCTTTCCAAACTCCCTTAGCAGAGAGAGGGAGAAGGAGATTTACGTGGACTATGTCAAGGATGTGACCACAGAGGAGGGGCTGTGTTTTTGGAACTGCCCACTGCCCGCGGACGCATTCTTGGGCACGCATGTTTTTCCTAGATCGATTGAAGTGGCCCGAGCTCTTTACAAAATCGGAGCGACCACGCCCGACGGCTTGGCTGTCGTTGCGGACGTTTGGCGAAAGTTCGTAGCGGGACCACAGACGACGATGACGGAACTGACATGGTCAAAGAACCGCATGCTGGAGCGACTCTCGGATGAAGGATTGCTCCACGATGAGGATGCTTCGGTGATGCAGCATCTGTATCGTTGGCCGTTTCCACTGTGGTCGGTGAAGATTGGGATATCGGAGGTCAGATTGGATGAACTGCGCCGTGAGCGGAAAGAGACCATCCGCTGGCTCGGTGGAATGGAGGCGAAACGGGAGCCGCCACCGGCTGTCGCCCGCAAGACAGTCGAGGCATTGAACGATGCGTATGACCAATTTGAAAAGGAGAGTGACGCACTAATCGATCGCCTTTGTCCTCGCCCTAAGAACGGTGGGCTTCGTTTCGTTAGTGCAGGTGTCTATGGTCAGGCGGAAGACCTGGATTCGTACAAGCGATTGAAACGGATGGTGCTGTGTTTGACTGACGAGGAACGCGCCGACCTAGTTGCTCTTGCGTGGTTTGGCAGGCCAGAGGTTCTTGAGTGGCCAGTTACCTACAAACGTGCCCACGAACGGATTCGTGAACTTTCCGACGAATACCAGATCGGGCTTGGTTCGAAATGGCTCACTGGCCTTGAGCGGTGGGAACGAAAGCCGCATGAGTTTGAGGCCGGGCGGCTACGGGGCTGATGAGTCTCGGGAACGATTGGGGTGGGCGTGTTTCCCCAAACCACTTGAGTCAGAACTCGATCCCGATCTCCCTCGAACTGGCCAGGGCGAAGATCCGGCTGGCGATGGCGATGTCGGCGACCCCCTGTCCGGCGTTGTTCTTGAACAGGGTGATCTGCTCCGGTGCGGTGCGGCCGGGGATTCGGCCGGTGAGGAGGTCGCTCAGGTCGCCGACCTGGTCCCACTGGAGGAGGCCTTTTTCCACGGGCTCGTAGAAGTCTCCTTGCTGGTCCTGGATGGCCTGCTCGCGGGAGTTGGCGACGATGACGTCGGCCCGCTCTATGGTGGCGTCGTCGATCTCGCGGCGCCT
>JAPOQB010000852.1 GCA_026710965.1 Deltaproteobacteria bacterium
GCCCCGTCACGGAGTCTGCATTTTACCTGATGTTGCGCCGATATCAAGTCTGACGGCCCGGCCCGTACCCGGCGCCCACGGTTCCGGTCAAGACGGGCGCCAGTCCCGGAGCGCCTGTTGCTGGACGTCCAGCAGCCGCTGAATGCCTGTCTGCGCCAGCAGGATCAATTCACCGAGCCGGGCGGGGCTGAAGGGCTGCTTCTCCGCGGTCCCCTGGACCTCGACGAACTCCCCCGAGCCGGTCATCACGAAGTTCATGTCCACCTCGGCGTTATTGTCCTCTCCCGCATCCAGATCCAGCAGCGCCCTTCCCTCCGCCACCCCCACGCTCACCGCGGCGACGCTGTCCTTGAGCAGACCCTCGGGCACGGTCTTGTCGGCCGCCCACCGGCGCAAGGCGCAAGCCAACGCCACGTACGCGCCGGTGATGGAGGCGGTGCGGGTGCCGCCGTCGGCCTGGATGACATCGCAGTCGAGCCACACCGTTCGTTCGCCGAGGCAGCCCAGGTCCGCCACCGCGCGAAGGCTCCGTCCGATCAAGCGCTGGATCTCGTGGGTGCGTCCGCCCACCTTGCCGCGGGCCGCCTCCCGGGGAATCCGCGTCGGCGACGACGACGGCAGCATGCCGTACTCCGCCGTGATCCAGCCCCGGCCGGACTTGCGCAGAAACGGGGGCACCCGGTCTTCGATCTTGGCCGTGCAAATGACCCGTGTCTCACCCATCCCGATGAGCGCCGAGCCATCGGCGTGTTTGATGAAACCGGGAGTAATCTCGACGGGGCGTAGGTCCTGAACCCCGCGTCCGTTTGATCGCATGTTTACCTCGACGTCGCGGGAAAGGAGGCCCGGACCCCGCCTCTATGGGCATTGCTAGAGATGAAAGACGACCGTCTTGAGCTCGGTCATCTCTTCGATGGCGTACTTCGGCCCTTCCTTGCCGAAGCCCGATTCCTTGAGCCCTCCGTAGGGCATCACGTCGGCGCGCCACTGCGGCCCCCAGTTGACGTGGAGGTTGCCGGACTCGACTTCCCGGGCGAAGCGCATGGCCCAGCCGATGTTCTCGGTGAAGATCCCCGCGGAAAGACCGAACACCGTATCGTTGGCAAGCTCGATGGCCTCGTCGATGGACTCGAAGGGCGTGACCGCGACGGCCGGGCCGAAGAGCTCGTCCCGCGAGATCCTCATGTCGCGGGAAACGTCGGCCACCACCGTGGGGGCGTAGACCGCGCCGTTGCGGAACCCCCCGGCCATCAGCCGGGCGCCCTCGCCCACGGCCTCGTTGACCCACTCCTCGACCCGGACGGCCTCGGCCTCCTTGATCATCGGCCCCACCTGCGTGGCGGTATCGAGCTGGCTGCCGACGGCCAGGGCCTCCACCTTGGGCGCCAGCACTCCGAGAAAGTCCGCATACACCCCGCGGTCCGCCAGTACGCGTTGCGTGGAGATACACACCTGCCCCGAATTCGCGTAACCCGTGGCGGCCACCGCCGCCGCCACCTTGTCCAGGTCGGCGTCCGGCATCACGATCAGCGGGCAGTTGGAGCCCAGCTCCATGGTGACCTTCTTGATGCCCGCCACCCGGCAGATGTTCTCCCCCACCTCGCGGCTGCCGGTGAAAGTGATCTTGCGCACCCGGCCGTCGGACACCAGCGCATCGCCGATCTCGCCGCCCGAGCCGGTCAGGCACTGGACGCCCTCGGGCGGAAGGCCGGCCTCGATCAGGATCTCCGTCAACTTGAGCCCGGACAGCGGCGTGTCCGAAGCGGGCTTGATGATCACCGAGTTGCCCCCGGCGATGGCCGGCCCGACCTTGTGGACCAGCAGGTTCAGCGGGAAGTTGAACGGGCCGATGGCCACCACCACGCCGCAGGGCACCCGCAGCGTGAAGGCGAGCTTGCCCGCCCCCGCGGGGTCGGCGTCCAGCGGCACGGTCTCGCCGTGCACCCGCTTGGCTTCTTCGGCCGAAGCGGTCAGCGTCTCCACCGCCCGGCGCACCTCGCCCTTTCCTTCGGCCAGGATCTTTCCCTCTTCGCTCGAGATCAGCGTGCCGAACTCGTCCACCCGCTCCGCCATGAGCGCAGCCGCCCGGGTCAGCACGCGCCAGCGCTCGTGGGCGGTCATGCGCGCCATGACAGCGGCCCCGCGCGCGGCAAACGCCAGCGCGCGCTCCACGTCGTCACGCCCGGCTTTCGGCACGCTGTCGATCACCGAGGCATCATACGGGTTGCCGACCTCCTGCATCCTCGGCCGGTCGACCCACTCTCCCGCGAGAAACATTTTCATATTCGCTCCTTAGCCTAGTGTCACACCAAATCCCGTATGGGCTCCAACACCGTTTCCGAGATGCCCTGCATCATGGCGGAGAGACTCGCCTGCCCCAGCGCCGCGACAGCGGCCAGGGCCGCCTCCCTGCGGGCATGCATCTCCCTCACCGCGAAGGGCAGGGACCCGAGCCTGTCGAACAAACCGGCAACCCGCTCCACGTCGGCCGGCGAGGTCGCCGCGCGGTCCTTGTCCAGCACCTCGCACAGCCACCGGGCCTCGTCCGGCGGCGCATTCTCCAGGGCGTGAACCGCCAGCACACTCCGCTTCCCCTCGGCGATGTCGCTGCCGCGCTGGTCACGGCCCTTGTCGCCGTAGAGGTCCAGCACGTCGTCCTGAACCTGGAACAGGATCCCGAGTTGACGCGCGCCTTCGGTCAGCCCGTCGATGATCCGCGCCTCCCGGCCGAACAGCTCGGCGCTGCCGGCCATGGCCAGGACGAAGAACCGCGCGGTCTTGCCTTCGATCATGTCGAAATACCGGGCCATCGAGGGGCGTGAGCTCGCCCGTAGCGCGAACTCCTGCTCCTGCCCGTCGATGACCTTCAGCGTCTCCATGAGCATCCGCCGCGCCAGGGCCGCCCGCCGCTCGCCGGACACCGGCGCGCGTTGCGCCAGCAACAACGTGAAGTAGAACATGGCATCGCCGAGGTTGATCGCCCGGGCCACGCCGAACCGATGCCATACCGTCTCCCGCCCCCGTCGGGCCTCGTCGCCGTCCTGCACGTCGTCGTGGACCAGGGTCGCGTTGTGCAGCATCTCGCACGCCGCGCCCATGGCCACCGCCTTGGCCGGGTCCTCCCCCAGACAATCCGCCACCAGCAGCGGCAGCAACGCGCGCAACCGTTTGCCGCCGGTCTCGAAATGATAGCGGCACATCTCGGCCAGCCCCGAATCCCCGAGCTCCGCCTCACGGAGCACGTCGTCCAGGAGGGCAAGGACTTCCGGGAGATAGCGCTTCCGGATGCTTTCGAGGTGGGCCAGGAACGCCTGCTTCGCCGCCGATGGCGACAGGTCGCCGGCGTCCGGACGGCCCGGGAGATCATCGCGCGTCATGCGCGTCCTTCCTCTTTTTGGGCGGCGGTTGACATGGGCCTCGGTCGGGACAACCAGGAAGGGCATTGAGGTTGAGGACGCTCAGCGGAACTTCATGCCGAAGGCCACGGGCCGGTCCAAGTCGTCTGGCCCGTTTCATAGTGCGAGCGGCACCCGGAGTCAAGATGCCGCGTTCGCCGCGCGTGTCCACCGTCCGGGGCCGCTTTGCTTTCACCGCCGATGTGTTATGCGTCAATCAGGATGTCTCACTCGTTACGGGTCATGGATTTGGGCCGCCTCGACTACGAGGCCGCGCTGGCCGTCCAGGAACGGGTCCTCGAAGCGAAGACCCGGGGGGCCGCGGACGACTGCCTGATCCTGGTGGAGCATCCGCACGTGATCACCACCGGCCGCAGGGAGGCGCGCGCGCATATACTCGACCCGGGCGGCGTCACGGTCCTCGCCACCAGCCGCGGCGGCGACGTGACCTACCACGGCCCGGGGCAGTTGGTGGCGTATCCGATCGTCGATCTCAAGTCCAAGCTGCGCCGCGCCGTCCACCGCTACCTCGACGGGCTCGAACAGGTCATCATCGACGTGCTGGGGTCATTCGGCCTGGCGGGAGCGCGCCGGCCGCCGTTCACCGGCGTGTGGACCGGCGACCGCAAGATCTGCGCCATCGGCATCGCCGTGAGGCGGGGCGTCACCTATCACGGCGCCGCCCTCAACGTGGCCCCCGATCTGAGCTATTTTCGCCGGATCGTACCCTGCGGCCTGGAATGGGCGCAGGTCACCTCCATCGAACGGGAAACGGGGAGGTCCATCGAGATGGAGACGGTGAAGCACCTGTTGGTGCAGGAGTTTTGCCGGAGGTTCGGATACGATGGGTTGGCGCGGGACGGGGACGAAACCGAGCCCGCCGCGAGTTCCGGCAGCACCCGCGGCGCCTGACGGCTACTTCTGACGGCTACTTCTGGAAATAATCTGCGTTCATCTGCGTGTACTCTTCCCACTTGTCCGGGACCGCGGCCTCCTCGAAAATGGCCTCCACCGGACACACCGGCTCACACGCGCCGCAGTCGATGCACTCCTCGGGATCGATATAGAGCATCTTCTCCTTTTCGAACACCTCGGGGTCGTTCTTGGTGGGGTGGATGCAATCGACAGGGCAAACATCGACACAAGCCGTGTCCTTGACATCGACACAGGGCTCGGCAATCACGTAGGTCATTCACTTCCTCCTGGGGATGCTGGTGTTGTCCCGTACCTCGTCC
>JAPOQB010000728.1 GCA_026710965.1 Deltaproteobacteria bacterium
CGCGGCGTTCAAGCGATCCCGCATGGCCGCAACCTCCGCGCGGGTATCGGCCAACTGCTTGCGGGTCTCGTCGAGTTGAGCCGACAACCCGTTCAACACCGCCCACTCGCGCTCCGTCAACGACGCCCGATCGGGAGGCGGAGGCGCCGCATGATAGTCCACGGTGCAGCTCCAGACCGGGGCCAGCAATACAAGGGTTAACGTGATCCGAGCGACGGTTCGCATTACATGCAGCCTTCTCGCGAATGGAGAAGCGGCGAGCGACGATTGCCGGGAACCTGTCCGAGCAAGCAAAACTCTCTACGAGGCCGGCTTTTGAGCCCGGACGACGAAGTGCGCACGCCGGTTCTTGTGCCAACACTCCTCTGTATCCACCCCACAGACGGGGAGCTCCTCACCGTAACTGATCGTGGAAAGACGATCCGGAGCATTGCCCAACGTAACCAGGTAGTCCTTGACGGCCTGTGCTCTACGGGCGCCCAGGGCGAGATTGTATTCGTTGGTGCCTCGATTGTCCGCATGACCCTCGATCTCGATGGAGACCTCGGGGTTCTGCTTGATCCAGTCGGAGTTGCGCTGCAGCAGGTCGCGGGCCTCGGCTTCCAGTTCGGAACGGTCGAACGCGAAGTAGACGTCCGCCAGCACACCCTCCGCCGGAGGGGTGCCTTGCTTAAGGGCCTCCAGGCTCCCCTGGCCCAACCCCGGAGCGAGGCTCTGGCCCGGCCCCTGTGACAGGTTACCCTCGGTGATCGCGCCGGGATCGTTCCCAGCCGCTGCATCCGTTCCGGGTGAAGCTTGTTCGTCCGGATCCACCGGCGGCGGCACACAGGAGACGAGCAGTTGCAGGAACAGGGAACAGAACAGCAAGACAAGCGCCTTCTTCATCATCCGTATACTCTCTTGCTTTCCCCGAGGCTGGGTTGGAACAACAAAGGACATGATAGCATGAACTTAGGGAACCCTAGGCGACCACGACGGGTTTGTATCATCTGCCGTGGACCCTGTCAATCTGCGCTGGCTCTGCCCGTCGACACGCATCGTATAGATACGGCGCGCCCCCGTACGGTCGGATGTAAAGGCAAGGAATCGCCCGTCCGGCGCCCACGAGGGGTCTTCGTCATTGTGACGGTTGGCGGTGATCATGCGCTGCTCGCTACCGTCCGGCCGGATGGTAAAGATGTTCATGACACCATTGGCCCGCCCCGCGAAGGCAATCCGTTCGCCTGTCGGCGCCCAGTCCGGCGACTGATTGTAGGAGCCCTTGAACGTCAGCCTCCGGATCGCGCCCGTGGCCACCGTCAGAACGTAGAGTTGCGGCGAGCCTTGGCGATCCGACACGAACGCGATCTGGTCCCCCCGGGGCGACCAGGCGGGAGAGATATCGATGTTCCGGTCCCGGGTAAGGCGCTCCACGATGTGGCCGCCCGGGGTCAGCAGGTACAGATCCACGTTCCGCCCCAACCCCAGCGGAATGGCGAGGTACTTTCCGTCCGGTGACCACCGGCCGCGCAGGTTTAACCCTTCTCGAGTCGAGATCGGCGCCTCGCGGTTCGTGAGCAGATCGAATCCGAGGACCTGGGGCTTGCCTCTCTTGTACGATATGTACACGAGCTTCTTGCCGTCGGGCGTCCACGAAGGGAACAGATTGATGGTCCGGTTGTCCGTTACCTTCTTCTTCTCGGTGCCGTCGAGGTGAGAGACGTAGATTTCCTTGAACCGGTTTCCCCCGGTGGACACGTAGGCGATCCGGGTGTCGAAAACACCGCGGGTTCCGGTCAGCTTGAGGATGATCTCGTCCACGAACTTGTGCGCCATGCGCCGCGCGTCCCGGATATCGCCCGAATACGCCTTGCCGATGACCGCGGAACGCTGGAATACATCGTAAAACCAGAACTCGAACTTGATCGTCTTGTCCCCGAGGACTCGAAAGCCGCCTTTGATGAGTCCTTCAGCGCCAATGGTCGCCCAGTCACGGAAGTCGAAGCCACCCAGATGAATCCCCGTCTTCTGAGCATCTTCGATATAGGCGGAACGGTCGATGATCTTGAACCAGCCCGACCGATCCAGGTCATCCGCGATGACGTCGGCGATCCTCTCGGAAAGCCGCCCCGGGTCACGCCCGGCGCCGAGATTCTTGAGCGGCGAAACCGCCAGCCGGTAACGCTCGGCGCCCGGGCCGAAGATCTCGCCGATGACCCGCGCCTGACCTGCTCCCGGCAACAACCAGCAGAACAGCAATCCGGCAATGATCCAGCCGCCTGCCCGACGCAGACCGTTTCCCAGGCCATCGCCACCTTGCGCCAACGGCCCCATTCTTTTTCCTCCCATGATCCAAGGGTCCTTTTCGTTCACCACGAGTCCACCGTCTAGCGAGTCAGGTCATGCGAGTTGAAAATGACTTCGACTTCGGCGAAATCGCGCGCATGATTCGCCGGCGGCGGCGGCAAGGGACTCGCCCCCCGCACCGCCCGCACCACCGAGTCATCATAGGACGCATCGCCCGAGGCCTTCAGCAGCTTGAGCCCGAAAATCTCTCCATCGGACCCTATCCCGAAACCCACGGTGACCTCCAGGTCCTTGGGTTTCCGGATCCAGGTCCAATGTTCCTTTATCCTGTTCAACATCTGGTTACGGTAGGCCAGAAATTCCACGCCCCTCAACACACCCCCGCCGCTGCCGCGGCCAGCACCCGCCCCTGCATTTCCCTGCTGCCGGATGCGGGCCTCCCGACGCAACCGGGCCCGTTCCCTGGCCGTGGCCACCGCGTCGTCGATACGTCTCCGCTTCAGCCTCTTGACCAACTGCGAATCCTGGCCGGCGCTACGCTTCGGCGCCTTGAGCTCCTTCCTGGCAAGCTTCTTCCTGGACGCCTTCTTCTTGGCGGCCACCTTGGGGGCCACGGACTTCTTCCGTTTGACCGGCTTTTTCCGCTTGACGACCTTCTTCGGCTTGACCGTCTTCTTCGGCTTCGTGACCTTCTTCTTGGGCTTTTCAGGCGGCGCCTTCTTGACCGACTTTACCGGCGGCGCCTTCTTTGCCTTGGGCTCGGGAGGATTCTTGACCTGCTTCTTTTCCTTCGGCGGGGGCGGCGCCTTCTCGGGAGCCTTGGGCGCTTTCGGCGCCACCGGCTCGAGAAAGGCCTCATCCAGCGGATCTTCCTCCAATAGGGGAGGAAGGTCGACCCGCGCCGGTTTGGCCTCCTTCCGCGCGGGTCTGGGATCGGGCGCCGGCGCCGGCCTGACGCCGGCCACCAGATCCACCGTATACACGGGGACAGGGGAATCCCGCCGCGCCGTGCTCGTCGGCACCACCAGCATGGTCAGAATGAGCGCCAGGTGGAGCACGCCCGAGAAGCAGATCCACCACTTGAGGCGAGGACTGCCCGAGCTCGCAAGGCTCCGCAGGAGGTCACGCGTTCCGGAAAGGAGGTCTCGCAACATCGTCGGTTTGGATCCCCTCGCGAATACCCTCAACGGTCGACAAGAGGCAAGGCCATCATGCCGAGCTTCTCGATGCCGGCACCCTTGATCTCACCGATGGTGGCGATGACCGACCCGTAGCGGACGTCGCGATCCGCCCGCAGGTAGACGGGTTTTTGCGCATCCAGGTTCCTGATGGCCAGCAGCTTCGTCCGGAGCTCGGCTGGAGTCACCTCGTTGTCGTTCAGGTAGACCTGGCCCTCCCGCGAAACGGTGACGATCAGGGGCTCGACCTCGTCCGTCACGGGACTGGCCTTGGCCTGCGGCAGATTCACCTCCACACCCTGTTGAATGATTGGCGCCGTCACCATGAAGATGACCAGCAACACCAACATCACGTCCACGAAAGGGGTGACGTTGATGTTCGACAACGGCAACTTGTTCTGCCCTTGGCTGACGTCAGCCGCCATTGGCTCAGCCTTTCTCCGTGCGGACCGCCCGTCGGTCGCGGGCCGCTACGACTTCTTGGTGAAGTGACGCTCCGCGATGTTGAGGAACTCCTGTGTGAAATTCTCCATGTCCGCGGTCAACACTCGGATCTCCTGAAGGAAGTGGTTATAGGCGATCAGCGCGGGGATCGCCGCCACCAGGCCCGCGGCCGTGGCGACCAAGGCCTCGGCGATGCCCGGCGCCACTGCCTGGATCGTCGACGATCGGGTTACGCTGAGGCCGCGGAAAGCGTTCATGATGCCCCACACCGTGCCGAAGAGGCCGATGAACGGCGTCGAACCGGAGGTCGTCGCCAGGAAGGTCAACGTCTGCTCCAGCTTTGTCAACTCGACGTTGGCGGCACGCTTCATCGCCCGCGCCACGTTGTCCACCCCGCTCAGGTCGGTGTTGAGGCCTTCCGTTTCCGCCGCGCTTCGGCGGGATACCCGGAGCAGTTCCTCGTATCCGGCGATGAATACCTGCGCCACCGGACTCGCCGGGAGTTCCTGGCTGGCTTCGTGTATGGAGGCCAGATTGCGGCTCTCCCAGAAGATCTCGATGAACCGGGCCGACTGGGTCTTTGCCTCGCGCACATGCCTGAACTTGAAGAGGATGATCCCCCAACTGACCACCGAGAAGATGATCAGCA